>NZ_JAWDXO010000025.1 GCF_032477075.1 Fusobacterium sp.
AGCATCTTCAATGGCTTTTTGTTTAGCTTTTTCTTCAGCCTGTATTTCTCTTCTTATCTGTTCAAGAACTTTTTTTCCCTCTTTTTCACTTATTTCCTGCGAATAAAGTACTGTTGTCAAACAAGATAGAAAAAGAAATATCCCCAAAATTTTCTTCATACTTCTTTCCTCCTTAAAAATAAACTTTATTTTTTAATATTATAGTTTTATAAAGCTAAGATATAATCTACCTCCTTTTTTTATAATATGACAAACAAATATTTTAAAAACTTGATTTAAATATCACAATAGTTTATGTTTTTAAAAAATAATTAGTTGACATATTGTGTATTTAATCAAATTATATCACAATTATTTTTTACATACAAATTAAAAATAAATATATAATTTTTAATTGTTAACATACAATTAAAAAAATACCAAATATATCTTTAATCTTAAACTGTCTCTTTTTATATGATTTAAGACAGTAATAATTTATTAAATTTTTATATTCTTTAAATTATATTATATAAAAAAACGTAAAATAAATTTTTATATACAGTAAAAAATTTATAAAAAATTATCTTAAAGATATCAATTACAATACTAAGAAGTAATTGAAACAATTTTAATATAATTGATACATTAATAGTAACTGAAAATATTAAATAAATCATTGAAAAAAATTAAAGAATAGTAATGACTCTATGATAACTTGTTTGTAAATCAAATAAAAAAGAAGCTGCTCTTATTAGAACTGCTTCTTCCATATTAAAATGACAATCTATAAACAATCATATTTGTTTTAATCCCTTTGCATATTTATATTTTGCTATTGATTCTACCTTGATGTCAATAATTAACATTTTTTTCTTTGTATATAATCTTCTTACTTTATAAAATTAAACTAATCTATTTCTAAATAGCCATATGGCAAGAGGTAAAGTTAATACTGCAACTATTATCATAGGTATAAAGTTATGAGCAATTTGAGCTAAACTGCTGCCCTCTAAATAAATTCTTCTTATTGCTTCCACACCAAAACGTAATGGATTGGCATAAGTAGCAATTTGAAGAATTTTAGGCATATTATCTATAGGAGTTGCTAAACCAGATAATAAAACCATTGGCATTATAAGAACAAAAGTATATACCATAACCTGCTGCATATTTGTCGAAACAGCAGAAATAGATAATCCTATTCCAATACAGCTAGTCATAAATATAAAAACAGTAAAGTACAGGGTAAATAATGAACCACTCATAGGTATTTTAAACCAGAACATACAAACAAGTACAATAAAAGTTACTTGCAGGGTTCCTATAATCATTGGAGGAACAGCTTTCCCTATTAAAATTTCAATTGAAGAGAGTGGAGTAACTAGTAATTGATCAAATGTTCCTTGTTCTCTTTCTCTAGCAACAGATAAACCTGCAAGCATAAGTGTTTGTATCAAACTTAAAGCTGCTATCATTCCAGGGAGAAAACTCCATCTTGTTATAAGATTAGGATTATACCATGCTCTTGTTTTTATATTTATCAGTTGTTTGCCTCCATTTCTTTCACTATTGAATTCTCCAACAATATCATTGATATATCCCAATGCTACAGCTGCTGTCATAGTATTACGTCCATCTGTAATTACTTGAACTGAAGCTGTTTCCCCTTTTATTAACTTTTTTTCAAAATCTGAATCTATACTTATGACCATCATTGCCTTATCTGAATCTATACTTTGAGCTATTTCATTAGCATTCATTAATGTTTGTACCCGTTTAAAAACATTTGTTCCTTCAAGTTTTGAAATAAATTCAACAGAAGTTTTACTTTTACTATTATCAAGATAAGCATAAGGAACTTTATCAAGATTATATGTTGCCGCATATCCAAATAAAATACTTTGTATAATAACTGGAATAAAAAGTACTGTTCTTGTAGCTGGATCTTTAAAAGTACTCAAAAGTTCCTTTTTACATATACTTTTTAATTTTAATAAAAATGTCATAAAGTTATTCATATCATCTACTCCTATTCAAGACTTTTTTTAGTTACTTTCAGTGCTAAAGAAATAAAAAATATCGCATAAAAGAATAATATCAAACAATTCTTATAAATTAAATGCCAGTTATTTCCTGCAAGAAAAAGAGACTTAAGCAGTTCTAAATAATATGTTGCAGGTAATATTTGTCCAATATTACGAATAAAAGCAGGAATACTACGTAAATCAAAAAGAAAACCTGTCAGCATCATAGCAGGTAAAAAACTTACAAGTAAAGCTAGCTGACTAGCCAAAAATTGATTTTTGGTAATAGAGGATATAGTAAGTCCCATTCCTAAAGTTACAAATAAATAGAGCATAGAACACAATATTATAATAATCAATGAGCCATAGATAGGAACTTTATATAGAAAACGTGCTGCAATAAGACAAAAAATAAATCCAATCATAGCTACACTGAAGTATGGAACCATTTTTGATAATAATATTTCCAATGGTTTTACAGGAGAAACAAACAAAGATTCCAATGTTCCACGTTCCCATTCTCTCGCCATAACAAGAGAAGTTAAAAAGACTCCAACAATAGTTATTATAAGTACTATGAGTCCAGGAATGAAATACCAGATACTTGAATTTGCATCATTGAACCACATCCTATTTTCGACAGTTACATTTCCAACAGCAGAATCGTTTATAAATTTAGATTTATTTAAAGCCTCCCATTGTTTTATAGAACCTTCAATATATCCTTTTACAATTGTGGCAGTACTTGAATCTACTCCATATAGAATTAGTTGTATTGAACTTTCTTGTCTGTATAAACTTTCTGAAAAATCAGAAGGAATTCTTATAATTGCCTCAACATTTCGTCCATCTATCATCTTTTCTGCTTCATGCATAGATGTTACATAAGTTGGTGAAAAATATTCTGAACCATTTAAAAAACTTAAAACATCATAGGTTGTTGGTGAAGTATCTTCAAGAACTACTGCTATTGGAACTCTTTTTACATCAAGCGATACTCCATAACCTATAATAAATATTAGAAGAATAGGCAAAAATATTCCAATTAAAATACTACTGTTATCACGAACCAATTGGCGAAATTCTTTAGTTACCATTGCTGTAAGGCGTTTTATAAAATCATTTTTACTCATAACTTTCTCCTTAATTAATCTATTTACTCTTTTGAACGATTTTGTTCAACTATCTCAATAAAAGCTTGATTCATTGTTTTTATATTTTCTCCAGCACTTTCTCGCACCTCTTTTGGAGTTCCAATTATCAGCATTTTTCCCTGATCTTGTATCATAATCCGATCACAATATTCTGCTTCTTCCAAAAAATGTGTAGTGATAATTATTGTAGTTCCTCCAGCAGCTAAAGCTGTTATCTGCCGCCAAAAAGTACGTCTTGCTAAAGGATCTATTCCACTTGTAGGTTCATCAAGAAAAAGAATTTTAGGTTCATGTAAAAGTGCTACTGCCATTGACAAACGTTGTTTAAATCCACCTGGAAGTTCTCCACTGGTTTTAGTTTCTTGACCTATAAGATCAAATTGCTTTTTTACTTCCTCAATTCTATTTTTTAATTTGTCTCCTTTTAAACCATAAACACCACCAAAAAACATTAAATTTTCTTCCACAGTTAAATTTGAATATAAAGAAAATTTTTGAGCAACATATCCAATATTTGTTCTAGCATAAGTTCTTGAGTTTCGGAGATTGACTCCTGCTACAGATAAAAATCCACTTGTAGAAGGCAATAAACCGCATAACATTCTGAATGTAGTTGTTTTCCCTGCTCCATTCGGACCTAATAATCCGAATATTTCTCCTTTATATACCTGAAAAGAAGTGTTGCTGACAGCTGTGAAATCTCCAAATTTTCGTACAAGATTTTTAACTTCTATATCAACCTGTTTCGATATTTCAAATTTATCTGAAAATTTTATAGGAAATTTTTTTTTTTCTGTTTTTGTATGTTTACTTTCATATTCACGTAATAAAATCATAAACCCATCTTCTAAAGTAGAATCAACTTTTTGTATTTGCAGATTAGAATCAATTTCTTTTATATTATTAAAAGCTTCATCTAAATAAGTAATAAACCTTACTTCATCTCCTTCTGGAACAGCATCAATGATATTCTGTTTATCATCAAGTAATTTTGTTTGCAGAATACGAGAAGGCATTCCACTTGGTGGCTGAATCTTAAAACATCTGTCATCTCCTATTAAAGATAATTCTTTAGGTGTTCCTGTAGCCAATATAGTGCTTTTATGTATTACTATTACCTTATGACAAAGCTCTGCTTCATCCATATAAGCTGTGTTTACTAAAACTGTAATATTTTCTTCTTTAACAAGCTTTTGCAGGATTTCCCATAATTCTCTTCTAGAAAGAGGATCAACACCTACTGTTGGTTCATCTAATAATAAAAGTTCTGGTGAACGAACTAATGTACATATTAATCCTAATTTTTGTTTCATTCCCCCAGATAATTTTCCTGTTTGTCTTTCAGTAAAATCTTCCAATCCTGTCATTTTTAAAAGGCGTTCAAAACGTTCATTACGTATTTCTTTAGGAACTCCATATAGATCAGCATAAAGATTAAGATTCTCTTGAATACTTAAATCTTCATAAAGTCCAAAACGTTGAGGCATATAGCTTATTCTATTTTGAATCTCCTGTGGATTTTCTTTTGTATTTATTCCAAGCACTGTTATATTTCCTTCACTTGGCATCATAAGTCCACATACTAAACGCATAAAAGTTGTCTTCCCTGCTCCATCAGGACCAATTAATGCAGTAAGTTTTCCAACTGGAATTTCTATATTAATGTTTGTAAGTGCTTCTACTTTCTTATTTCCTGGTTTAACAATAAAATATTTATATAAGTTTTCTGCAATAACTACATTTTCATTATTCATAAAAATTACTCCTTGGTATTTGTTCTGCTGTCATCAATTTTTATTGTAGCTGGCATACCCATACGTAATATATCTTCACTATCATTTACATAAATTCTGATTTCATATAACAAAGATGTTCTCAGCTCTTCTGTTTGAACTGCTTTAGGTGTAAATTCAGCAACTGAAGAAATAAAACCAACTTGCCCATTTATTGTTTTGTCTGGATAACTGTCAATAGAAACAGCTACATCCATTCCAGGTTTAACAAAACCAAGATGCGATTCCTGAATATATGCCCGTATCCATTTTTTATCATTTAAAGCTAAGAGATAAGTCGCACGCTGAGGAGATGCCATATCCCCTGGTTCTTGCAAACGTGAACGTATAACTGCATCACTTGGTGCCATTAATTGAGTTTGACTTAATAAATATTCCTGTATTGCTAATTCTGCTTTTAATCCTTTAAGTTGAGCCTCTGCTTCTGCAATATCTTCTTCACGAGGTCCAATATTCGCTAATTGATATCCTTCATATGCTTCTTTTACTTGTGCTGCAGTTATTTTAACTTTTGATTCTGCTTCATCTTTTTCTTGTTTACTTATTGAACGTCCAGCAGAGTTACTATAAGCCTTTTGAATTCTTTGTAATTGCATTTTGGCATTTTTTGCTTCTGCTTCTGCTGCATTTAATTGTGCCAATTTCTGTGATATTTCTTCAGGTCTTGAACCATTCTTTAACCGTAATACCACATTTTCCTGTGTTTCTATTTCTGCTTTGTTTTTTTCTATCTGTAGTTTTAAACTTTTTGTATCTAAAGTTGCTAATAACTCTCCTTTTTTTACTTCATCTCCTTCTTCGAAATACATTTCTTCTATTCTTTCACTGGCATTAAAAGCTAAAGCTACTTGCCTAATATCAACATTTCCATACAATACTATGCTTTCATCTTTATTTATTTTATTATATATACATCCTCCACTAAAAATAATTGCAATTATAATTATCAATAAAATTATTTTATATCTACTTTTTAAACTTGAAAGAATCTTCTCTTTATTCATTCTTTATCCTCCTGATAAAAACTTCTATATTTAAGTTATTTTATTGCTGTTTGTTCTTGAGTTAATGGTTTCCACCCACCACCTAAAGCTTTAAATAAACCAACTAAATTTGAAATTTTCTGTCCTTTACTTATTGCATATTGATCTTCCAATGAAAGTAATGCTCTCTGTGCATCAAGAACATTTTGAAAATCAACCAATCCATTATCATATTTTTCTTGTGCTATCTCTAAAGCAAGAGATGCTGTTTGAACACCTTCTTTTAAAGAAATATTTTTTTCTGTTTCTTGACTTATTGCTGTTAATGCATTTCTTACTTCAGCTACAGCATTCAAAATTGTATTTTCATAAACAGCAAGATATTGTTCTTCTTTTGCAGATTGTACATTAATATTTTTTCTTATGGCACCTGCATGAAAAATTGGTAAAGTAATCTGTGGACCAATTGAAAAGCCTTTACTTCCAGCTGACAACAATGACCCACTGCTGATACTTTCTAAACCTATTGACCCAAATAATATTAATTTGGGTTTTAAATCAGCTTTTGCTGACTTTGTACGGGCAATTTGAGCTTCCAGCTGATACTCAGCTGCTTGTATATCAGGTCTTTGCCTTAAAGTTTCAGCAGGAATTCCTACATAAATCATTTCATTTATATTTGGGAGATCTTTTTTCTCCATTAGAATTTTTTCAAGACTTCCTGGCAACTGGCCTGTAAGTACTGCTAAATTATTTAATGTTTCTTCTATGCTTATTTTAATAGTAGGAATAGTAGACCTAGTCTGGCTTGCTGTATACTTAGCTTGATTTAGTCCCAATCCATCTATTAATCCGTTATCATATTTTGATTGTAATAACTGAACTGTATTCTCTTGTAAAGCTAGATTGGATTCAGCTATTAATAATCGTTCTTGTAAAGTTCTTAAAGATAAATAATTAATTGCAACTTCTGATGTTAAAGTTACCCATGCTGAATGAAACTGAGCATGTTGTGTTTGTAAATCAGCTGTTGCAGCTTCTACTTTATATTGATTTCCACCAAAAATATCAATTTCCCATGAAGCATCTATTCCTAGTCTATATACATTGGCTATTCCACTTTGATTTGGAGAATTATCAGATACTTTTTTTCTTTCCCAACTGTTATTGTTATCAAGCCATGGGAGTAATTCTGCTTGACTTACTCCTAATGCAGCTCTTGCTTCTTTAACTTTTGCTCTCACTTCTTGTAAATTTCTATTATTTTTTAAAGATAAATTTATAAGCTGTGTAAGAGTTTCATCTTCTAAAATTACCCACCAGTTAGCCAATACATCTAAGGAAATAGGTTTTTGAATCCCATTATCTAAATATGAATTTTCATATTTAGAAGATAATTCTGTCCATTTATATTGATTTAATTCTGATTGCCTTTTTGATACGGCAGTTTGAGAATTACTACAAGAAACAGCTAGTAAAATTATTGATACACAGTAAAGAGTTTTATTGTATAGTTTTTTCATAAATCCACCTTCCATTTTTCATTTTAAAACGTTTTTAAAATTTTTTTCCTTTCTGCAAAATAGTTTTAAATTTTATTTATAAGCCATTAAAATTTATTTTCATTTTATACTACCATATTACTCCTATTTATAATTTCATTTCAATATTTTTTTATAAATTAATTTTTGTATTCATACGTATATATAAATTTTTTTTAAAATCTTTAAAATAACTAGCACTTATTTCAAAATATCATAATATTTGAAAAAAGTAGATAAAATTAAAAATATCAATATTAATTTTTTCTTCTTTTGTTGATAGAATCCTTTTTAATAAGCTATTTTTCCTCACAATTTACTATATAATTTTATTATTTAAGTTAGAAAATATAAAATACATATTTCCTGTAATCCTTTCTTTTAGTGAATAAATTTTCTATCTTTTTTATTTATAATAAAATTCAATGGCAAAGGTTTAAAAGTTTCTTTTTATAATTTTATCTATAAGCTTCTATTCTTTGTATAATTGTTAATTTATAGTCATAAAAAAACTGCACTCTCTATCTTAAGTTTGTCTAAGATTTTGAGTGCAGCATAATTTCAAATGGTCTTCTTTCTTATTCATTTGATCTATTTTCACATTTTATTCATGTATTTTTTCTAGAAATTCATCTTTATTCTTTAATTTTAGATATTTATTTTTTTATTCTTGAAAATTTTTATCATCTCTTTTATGCTTTTTTCTATTTTTTGAAGAAAAAAGTTCTCTTTATTAATATTTTATTTTTAGTATTATTAAATCTATTTTCTAATCTGCCCATTACCAAATATTACATATTTAGTAGTAGTTAATTCTTTAAGCCCCATTGGTCCTCTTGCATGAAGTTTTTGAGTGCTGATGCCTATTTCAGCACCAAATCCAAATTGTCCTCCATCTGTAAATCTTGTAGAAGCGTTAACATATACAGCTGCTGCATCTATTTCATTTAAAAATCTCTGAGCATTTGAATAATCTTCTGTTATTATAGATTCAGAATGTTTAGTTCCATATTTTCCTATATGTTCTATTACCTCATCTAAAGTTTTTACAGTTTTTACAGCAAGTATATAGTCTTCATACTCTGTAGCCCAATCCTCTTCAGTAGCTTTTTTAGATTCGGTAATATACTTATTTACAGTTTCATCTCCTCTTATCTCTACATTTCTATCAATCAGCTCTTTTCCCATTACAGGAAGTAATTCTGCTGCTATATCCTCATGTACCAGTATAGTTTCTACTGCATTACACACTCCTGGTCTTTGAGTTTTAGCATTGATTATTATATCTACAGCTTTTTTCAAATCGCCAGTTTTATCTACATATATATGACAGTTCCCTATTCCAGTCTGAATGCAAGGTATAGTGCTGTTGTTGATAACAGTATTTATTAATCT
Organism: Fusobacterium sp.; assembly: GCF_032477075.1. Lineage (NCBI taxonomy): Bacteria > Fusobacteriati > Fusobacteriota > Fusobacteriia > Fusobacteriales > Fusobacteriaceae > Fusobacterium > Fusobacterium sp. The sequence goes on from NZ_JAWDXO010000025.1 coordinate 8,873, forward strand.
AGCACTTCCCCTAGGAATAAGTACATCTATATATTCGTTAGCTTTCATAAGCTCCATAGCTTTCTCATGGCTTGTATCTTCCAATATTTGTACTGTATCTTCTGAAAGTCCAGATTCTCTCAATACTTCTTTAAATACACTCACAATAGCTATATTTGTTTTTATTGCTTCTTTTCCTCCTCTTAAGATAACAGCATTGCCGCTTTTTAAACAAAGTCCAAAAGCATCTGCTGTTACATTAGGACGTGATTCAAATATTATAGCCACCACTCCTAAAGGAACTCTTTTCTGCTGAATTATCAAACCATTCGGAAGTGTTTTTCCATATATATATTCCCCAACAGGATCATTGAGCATAGCTATATTTCTCAAACCTGCTGCCATATCTTCTATTCTTTTCTCTGTTAATGTAAGTCTGTCTATAAAAGATTGTTTTACTCCATTCTTTACAGCATTTTTTACATCCTCTTTATTTATTTCAATTATCCTTTCTTTATTTCTTATTAAAGCATCAGCTGATTTTTGAAGTATATCATTTTTTATCCCAGTAGAAAGCTGAGCCGTTCTTATGGAAGCCTTTTTTGCAGCTTCTCCTATTTTTGATATTTCCATTATATTTCCTCCTAAGCTATACAATCAAAAATTGTTCCTACATCTTCTCCTGATATCAATCTTTCTATCAGCAGAGGATTAGAACCATCTAATATAGCCATCACTACTTCATTATCACAACACTCTCTTGCTGCCAGAAGTTTTGTTTCCATTCCTCCAACACTGAATTCGCTTCCCTTTTCTCCACCCATTTCCATTATTTCATCAGTAACTTTCTCTACATATGCTATTCTTTGAGCATTAGGATTAGTTTTAGGATTAGAATCATAAAGTGCATCTATATCTGTAAGTATAATCAAAAGATCAGCCTTTAATAAAGAAGCTACACTTGCAGAAAGTCTGTCATTATCACTGAATTCTATTTCAAATGTAGATATAGTATCATTCGCATTGACTATTGGAATAACTCCATATTCTAATAATGTTTCAAATGTATTATTAGTATTAGTTTTTCTTTCTCCTTCTTTAAAATCATCTTTTGTCAAAAGTATTTGAGCTGTTTTCTGGCTGTATTCACTAAAAAAGTTTTGATATATATGCATAAGCTCAGCCTGACCCACTGCTGCTGCTGCTTGTTTTTCTCTAGTTTCCTTAGGTCTTGTTTTAAAATTAAGCTTTTTAGACCCTACTCCTATAGCTCCTGATGTTACAAGTACTACATCTCTTCCTTGGTTTCTCAAGTCGCTAAGTCCCCATACAAGCTTATTTAAAAGACTCAAATTAAGATTTCCATTTGTGTAGGTCAATGTAGATGTTCCTACTTTAATTACTATTCTTTTAGCATTTTTTATTCTTTCTTTTATATCTCTGTCCATTTCAGCTATCACCCCTCTTTAGCATTTCATTTAATGATATTATTATACTAAATATTTACAGATTTTGCACATTTATTTTTATTTTTCTTTTAAGATGATAATTTTTTTTTAAAATTCAAAAAATAAAAAAACAATATCAAAAGATACTGCATACTGACAAAAATAATGGTGCAGAAGAAGAGATTTGAACTCTCACGGGGGCACCCCCACTGCCGTCTGAAGACAGCGCGTCTACCATTCCGCCACTTCTGCACAACTACTGGTAGTATATACCTATTAATATAAAAATTCAAGTGTTTTTTCTAAAAATTTAAAACCCCTTTCATCTCTGAAAGGGGTAATAAGGATTATTTAATTATTTTTTAATCGCTGGTTCTACATGAGCATAGTCTCCATCTTTTCTCTTATAAACTATATTCATTTCTCCAGTTTCACAGTTAGTAAATGGATAAAATGCTCTATTCAACAATTCAAGTTGAAGTATTGCTTCTTCTATATCCATTGGTTTTGGTGGAAGATAAACTTTAACCACATTTACTGCTGCTTCTTTTTCAACTGTATTAGTTTCAGGATCATATTTTATTTTTTTTACCCTTGGAACCTGTCCGTAATTCATTGCTCTTTTCTCTTTGTGTTTTTTAAGTTGTGCCTCTATAATATCAGAAACTTGGTCAATAGCTGCATACAAGTCAGTATCTGTACAAGAAGCTTTTAAAGTACTTCCACTCAGATATGCTAATACTTCAGCTGTATGGCTGCTTCCAGTTTTAGTTCTCACTGCTGATAAGCTAACATCTAATTCTATAATACTATCGTGATACTTTTCAACCCTCCCTAGTTTAGTTTCCGCATACTTTTTGATTGCATCAGTTACAACTAATTGTTTTCCATGGATAGACATTTTCATAATACCACTTCCTTTTAAGTCCGCAAGTTCTCTTTGCTTTGTATAATATTATACTTCCTTTTCAATAAATTTCCTTTTTTTCTATAAAAAAATTTAAAAATTTTTTTAATTATCATCTGTTAAATGTAAAATACCTTTTTTAAGATACAATTTTTTATCTGAAATTTTTGCTAAATCTTTTGAATGTGTAACTACTATTATAGTCTGTTTTCTATTTTTATTAATATCCCTTAATATATCAAAAATTGTTTCACTTGTTTCTTCATCCAAATTTCCTGTAGGTTCATCTGCAAGGAGTATCTTAGGAGAATTAATAAGAGCTCTGGCTATTGCCACTCTTTGCTTTTCTCCACCAGACAATTGTGATGGCTTATGTTTTACCCTGTCTTTTAACCCCACTGCTTCTAATATCTCCATAGCTCTTTTTTCTACTTCTTTTCTGTTTTTAAATTCATTCACCAGAGCTGGGAGCATTACATTTTCTAAAGCAGTAAATTCTGGTAAAAGATAATGAAATTGAAATACAAATCCAAGCATACTATTTTTCAGTATATCTTTTTTTTCATCAGAAAGTTTCTCCACTTCCTGTCCACCAATATATATTTTTCCATTATCTATTTTATCCAATAAACCAATTATATTTAAAAGAGTAGATTTTCCTGATCCTGACCTTCCAAGTATTGAAATAAATTCTCCTTCTTCTACTGTTAAACTTAAATTTCTTATAATATGAAGCTTATCTATGTTACCACTATAATATTTTTCTATATTTTCTAATTTTAATATCTCTCTATTCATGTCTCAACGCCTCCACAGTTTCCATTCTAGCTGCTCTGTATGCTGGAAAGACGCTTGATACAAAAATTATTCCAATATTAGCTCCAATTATTACTCCTATTTCTTTAACTGATATTTCAACAGGTATCTTTGTTAGATAATATATAGAAGTTATAAAAGCTAATGTATAATTCTTTATATACCATAAGAAACATAGAGCAATGATTGTACCTATTATTATTCCTGCTATTCCCAAAAGCATTCCTTGAATAAGAAAAATTTTCATTATGCTTTTTCTAGAAAATCCCATTGATCTCATTATTCCAATATCTTTTATTTTTTCCCTGACCAACATATTCAAAGTTACCCATACTACAAATCCTGCTATTATTACTATTAAAGAAAATACCATTACCATAACGGTTTTTTCAAGTGACAAAGCAGAAAGAAGATTTCTATTAAGATCTCCCCATGTTCTAGAAAATATCTTTGTGTCAGCCATTATTTTATCAGCAATTTCAGGTGCTTTATATGGATCATTTAATGTTACATCTATCTTATTTACTGTGTCACCACTATATACAAGATATTGAGCAGCCTTCAAAGGAATTATTATCATATTTATATCATAATCATAATATCCACTTTGAAATACTCCCTCTATTTTAAATTTTATCTCTTTATTTTCTGATGATATTATAGTTACTTCATCTCCAAGAGAAGCTCCAATATTTTTAAATAGTTCTTTTCCTATAAGAACCCCATCCATTTTATCAGGAGAAATGCTTCCTTCTACAATTTTTTTATCTAAATCCATAGCTTTCTTAGCACTTTCTAAGTCAAAACCTTCTATTTTTACCCCTGATATATATCCTCCATATATTCCATTATATTTAAATATACCTTGAGTTTCTATACTGGGAACAGCTCCTTTTACTCCAGAGATTTTTTCTATTCTATCTTTTAACTCATTATAATCTGATAATTTATCTCCATTTTCTACCAAGACATGGCTTGTCATAGAAAGAATGCTGCTTATCATATTTTTATCTAATCCATTGGCTATTCCAATAGAGACTATTAAAACTATTATTCCAATTGCTATTCCTAAAGTTGAAATCAGACTTTGTCTTTTCCTTTCAAATATATGTTTCTTTGCTATAAAAAACTCTACCATTTTACTTCCTTCCTGCTCTATTTTTCACTATTTCAAATTTTACTTTTTCTGTTTCTCCATTTTCAGCTACTATTGTCAATTCATATTCTCCTTCTTTTAAAGAGAGACTTTTTTCTCTATCTTTATCTCTTCCTATATATTCTCTGTTTATATACCAATAAAGATTTTGCTTTTTTACATTTGCTACCTTTACTATAACACTTTTTTCTCCATCAAAGTCTTTTGGTATAACTATTTTTAATTTATTTATTGGATATATGAATTTTACACTTTTTTCTTTGATTTTGCTACTAAAAATATTTGAAACATCCATATTCTGTCTTATGAAATAGTTTATTATCTCAATAGGATAGTTAAGTACTACCTTTTCTTGTTTTTCAGTAAAGTCTTCACTTCTTGAATCTATTTCTTCTCCATCTTTGTTTAAAAAAACTTTCTTATAATATGGTGAAAATTTCAGTGGTTTAGCTCCCTTAGGATAAAGTATTTCTTTTGATGGCACATCAAATTTCATTCTATATCCTGTTTCTTTATCTACTTCTAATATTTCAAAGTCTTCTTGTGGAAGATTAAATAAAGCTGTTTTCTTTGGCAGGGTATTGAATACATTAAATAAAAGCTTTCCTGCACTGACTACCCCTGATAAATTGCTGTTGCTTTCCCCTGTAAAGTTTCCTACCCATACTACCACTGTCCAATCAGGAGTAACACCAGCTGCCCATCCATCTCTTCTTCCATAACTTGTTCCAGTTTTCCATGAAACAGGATTTTTTTCTCGATACATACTTTCAAGTCCTGGTCTTTCTAACTGCCTTATAGTATCCAATGTAAGATAAGCTGACCCTCTTGATATCAACTGATTTCCCTTTTCTTCCTGTTCTAGCCTTATATATCTCAATTCTTTAAAATTACCATAATTTCCCAGCCCAGTATATAGTTTAGCTATATTTTCCACACTGAGTTCCTTAGTTCCAAGTATAAGTGAAAGTCCATATCTTGAAGGATTATTATCTTTAAAATCTAAAACTTCTTTCAAAAAATAGAAAAATTTCTCATCTTTATATTCCTTCAATAAAGATACAAATGGAATATTTAATGATTTTATAAGGGCTTCTCTCATTTCAATCAAACCATAATATTTTTTGTTAGCATTCTGAGGACTGAAGTTTGAAAAATATAATGGAATATCAGGTATTTTTGATTCTGGAGCAGCTATTCCTTCATCTATTGCCAAAGCATAAAGAAATGGCTTTAAAACAGATCCTGGTGATCTTTTAGCTGTTATTCCATCAACTTGTCCATTGGTAGAAAAATCATAAAAATTTTGAGATCCTATGTATACCTTCACTTCATAAGTTTTATTATCTACTACCAATACAGCTGCATTTCCGATTCCTTCACTTTTTAAATATTCAGAATAGTCTTTTACAACCTTTTCTATTTTTTCTTGAAGTTGACTATTAATAGTACTCTTGATTATTTTTTCACTACTTTCTTGTGTTAATCTTCTTGTAAGATGAGGGGCAAGAGATTTAAATCTATATCTTTTTTCAGGAATAGGTTCCATTTTTGATAAAGCATACTGCCTTTCATCAATAACTCCTCTTTCAAGTAATTTTTTTAAAAGAGCATTCCTTTTATTTATAAGCCTATCTCTATTCCTCTCTACATGCATAAGTCCAGGCGAATTAGGGAGCACTGCTAACAGTGCTCCCTCTGCCCAAGTAAGTTCATTTGGATTTTTTTGAAAGTATAGAAGTGACGCTGTTTTATAACCTACAATATTTCCTCCATAAGGAGCATTATTCAAATACATTGATAAAATCTCATCCTTAGTGAATTCTCTTTCTATTTTCACTGCATGAATTATCTCTCTATATTTATTAAAATAGCTCCTTTTTTTTGGTTCAAGAACTTTTGCCACCTGCATAGTTACAGTACTTGCTCCTGTTCTTCTTCTTTGAAATACATTGTCTCTTACAGCTCTGACTATTGCTTTCATATCTACTCCTTTGTGAGAGTAAAAATTTTTATCCTCATAATTCAAAACTGCTTCTCTTAATTTTTCAGGTATTTTATCTGTACTTTTCAAATGCCATTGTTCATTTTTATTGAGATAGGCTCCTAGGATATCATCTTTGTCATCTAATATTACCTGACTGTATCTATCTTCAAATGTGCTCTCTATCTTTTTAGTATCATATTTCAAATATGTCCATGAAGTAAATAAAATTCCACTTAGAAGAATCCCTGAAAATACCAGATATCTTTTTTTCATTATTTAACCTCTACTTCAAATCCTTTCAGATAAGCTTCATAATTTTTATCATACATAGCCTCTGCCATAGTTCCTGGGAATTTATATTTTCCTACTGTTACAGTATTTACTTTGATAAAGAAGCTGTTTCCAGTTCTGCTGTAATTATTGAAATCAAAGAACCACATCACTCTGTCATCTCTGATATCTTCATAATCTATACTAGTATTTGCCATTCTAGTTTTTACCCATTCTGGATATTGTTGTTTCAATGCTCTTACATTTTCTATTTCCCATCCTGTAGGAAGAACTTGTGTCAATGCCACTTCATTGATATAAAAATATCCTCTTATATTGTCAGCAGGAAGCACTTTCACCTCTAACCAGAATGTTGTTCCTGAAGTTAAAGACTTAGGATCCAATTCTACTCCATTTATATCATAGAATTTTCTTTCTATTTGAATATTTTTAGCAATATTCTCTCCTTCATAATTTACAGGAACTCCTTCCCAATAATAATTAACAAACATATCTTTTGAATTACCAGAAACTATTTTGATATCTTTCACTTTATCAGAAATTGATTCTGTGTAAGTACCATTCTTAGTAGTAAATCTTTTTAACTGTCCATCTATTTCAATAGTTCCAGATACTTCCTCTTTAGCTCCTGATTTTACCATTTCAGCTATAGTCATCAAAGAGTATCCTGTACTTTGAGTAGACAGCCAGTTTTGTGATTGAAGTGCCTTAAGTATATCATTGTATAGTTTTTCTTCTATTTTTCCATATACTTTATAGTATGCACCAAGTACAATAGCTTTATCTCTCAAATTAGAACCATAAGAATATCTGTAATAATCATAATCATATTCTGGCACAGTTATTGAAAGTGAATTAGCAATATCTACTGCTATCTTATCTTCACCAATCAGCTTATATGCTGCTGCCATATACCACTTACTTGTTATAGAAAGGCTTCCCATATAGTTTTCATATATAAGATTCATTTCACTTATCTCAGGAGAACCAGCTGATGCCAACAGATATAAAGTATATGCTTTTCTATCCAAATCTGCTCCAGCTATTTTACTTTGTTTCTTACTGAAATCCAACCATCTGCTGTACATATCTTCAGGTACATAATATCCATTTTCTTTTGCACTTATTAAAAACTGTCCAATATAGTTAGTTACCCATAAATCTGCATCTCTATTTCCAGGCCAATATGTAAATGACCCATCATAAAGCTGGAATTTTGATAATCTAGTGATACCTGAATTAATATTTGCAGTTATTCTCTTTTTATCAAAAGTATTTTCAGAAGATAACTCTTTTATAAATAATTGAGGAAGTACACTTGATGTAGTCTGTTCTGCACATCCATATGGATATCTGATAAGCCATTTAAGTCTTTGATCTATAGCCAGTATAGGTGAACTTGATATAGTCAATGTACTTTCTACACTTCCTTCTATTGAATCCTTCGGTGCATTAAATACAACTTCTTTTCCACCTGATACAGTTTTTATATCATTCAAATAAATATATGGATTATTTGAATTTATATCTATATCAGTGACTTCTTCATAATTATATTTATTAGAATTTGCACTTATAATTATTTTATCTGCTCCTATTTTATTTGGAACTTTTTCTGTAAAATATACTGTCTTCTTCTCTTTATTTTTCAAAGTAAATTTTTCAGTTTTTATTTCTCCATTGAAATTAATATTTACAGTTATTTCTCCAAGGTCATCTTCTAAAGCAAAGATTTCTACTGGAACTTTAAATTCATCTCCAACTTTTAATGTTCTAGGAAGTGAAGCATTCATAACTATTGGAGCTTTTACAGTAATTGTAGATTCAGCTTTTCCATACATTCCTTTATCTGCTCCAATTACCATAACTCTTACAGAACCCATATAATTAGGCATTGTAAATTCTACTTCCCCTTCTCCTTTATCATTAGTAGTCAGAACTCCTTTAAACATTGCCACAGGTTTAAATCTTTGAGCCTCTTCAAGTCCCATCTGTTTATTTCTAGATTTATCCATTGCTGACATTTCAGCTAGGAATTCTCCCCCTCCAGTCTTTAATACTTGATGTACTTCTCCAAAAGTTTTCCCTATAATTTCATTATAGTTATCATAGGCCATTATTTGAAGAGCTTCTTTTTGATAGAAGTAATTCCAAGGATCTGGAGTTTTAAATGCTGTTATATCTAAAAGACCTTCATCTACTACAGCTACTGTATATTCCATTGGAGTACCAGCTTTATTTTTAACTTTTACAGTGAATTTTTCATTTGGTCTTAATTCTTTTGGTGTATTCAATTCTAAATTAAGTTTAGTTGCTTCATTTTTTACCATTAAAGGTACTGCTCCATGTAATCTCAATGGTCTGTCATTTGTAAAATTGTTATAGTCTTGGAATAAAGAAATACTTACATAGGCATTAGGGAACATTCCTTCAGTAACTTCTATCTCTTCTTCATTTTTGATGTCATTAACATCTTTCCAATATCTTTTTACTATTTGACCAGATTTTTCTATAGTTATAAGGGCTTTAGCTCCCTTTTCCCCTTCATATATAATCTTAGCTTTTTCTCCTATATTGTAAGATTTTTTGTCAGTTTCCATTTTAAGTTTATCCACTTTTTTACTTACACTAGGATCCATCCAAGTACTTACATAAAGATTTACCCCTGTACTTTGCTCAGTTTCCAAATCTTCAACTTCTACAAATATTTCTCCTGTTCCATCTATTGGATAATCTATGATATATGGCTTATCTCCAGATACAAACTCCTGCTCATGGACAAAAGTAGTATTAGTATCCGTTTTTATTGATTTCAAGAAACTTCCATAATCATTATAATCCCACCACCAAGAATACTCATTTTTATATATTCTATATTTCATTTTTCTTCCTGGAACAAGTTTATCTCCATCACTTGAAATTGCTATAACTTGAAGATTTACTTTATCTCCACTCTTCATATACCTATCTGATGGAATCTCCATTCCTACATATGTATCAAATTTTTTCAACGTAACAATACTTCTATCTAAAACAGGTCTTCCCCCTGTTTCCAATACTTTAGTAGTAATAGTTCCTGTCAAGTTTATATTTTTAGGAGTAATCTTAGCAATATCAAAATTGATAGTTCCCTTTCCTTCACTATTTAATACTCCTTCTTTATAATCTCTATGATAGAAATTATATGATGTAGGATTTGTAAAAGTATAATTTTTGAATTTTTCAAATCTTACATTTTCTTCTCTTATTTGCAGTTCGCTGTTAAATCTAAGATCACTTCCAGGCGCACCAAAGAGATAATCTGAAGCAACTTTTACTTCAAAATTACCAGTTTCATTTATGTCCACTACTTTAGGTGCATCAACATCAACTTTTATTTTATATGGAACTATAGTTTCTACAGGAATATCCTTTCTGAATGTAGTACTTCCCACTTGAGCATCTACTCTCCAGATACCAGTTTCAGAATCCAAATTAGTTTTGAAAGAATATGTATAAAATCCATTTTTCCCATCATTTAAAACATGATTTTCCACAAACTTTTTCCCTGTTGGAGTATAGATATTTAATTTAACTGGATGATTTTCAGGAAAATTATTATCTGCATTTCTAGCTATTATAGAAAGATATATATCATCTCCTGGTCTGTATATTCCTCTATCTGTGTACATGAAACTTTTTACACCTTCAGTTGCATATATACCATCTACAGCAAAACCATCATATGACAAACGAGAATCATTTAATTTCAATATAGATTTTTCATCTCCTGATTCACTGATAATATAAAAAATCTGAGCCTTTCCATCAAAAGTTACTTCTCCATTTTCATTGGTAGTTTTTTCTTCTATCAGTTGATTATTTAAAGTTATTGCCTTTACTTTGGCACCTTTTACAACACTGTTCTTTGCAACATTAGTAACAGTTACCAAATACTGATCTTTAGTTTTCTGTGCCAAAATTCCCATATCTGAAAGTAAAATTACTTTTCCTATTTTACCATTATTTTCAAAGAAACTATATTGCTGCCAACTTTCTACACCTTCAGGAAAAGTATAGTCTATTCCATCTTTATTAAATGATAGCTCAACTATAAAAAATCCCTTGTAGTCTACAAGACTTCCCAATTCAATTTCAGTTTGAATCCATTTATTTTTAAGATTATTTAATTCATACTCTTTTTCAAAAAGAACATCTCCTATTCTGTAAAAGTCTCCTTGAAGAGAATAATTAAATACATTTCCATTTCCATTAAATACAAAATTCTGTAAAAATTGAGTTGTATTATTTTCATAAACTTTTTTAACTTTTACATTTACTTTTTTTACATTGAGAGATTTAAAACTTATTCTCTTATCATTTACAGCTGGAAGTATTATTCCTTCATTTGAAAAAGCTATTTTAGGTTCTATTTCTTTAAAAGCTACTGTTGTATTAAAATTTTCTTTTAATATAATTCCATTTTTAGATTTCAATCCTTTCAAGATTTCTATTTGATAAGTTTCCCCAGTATGAAAATCTCCTCTTATAATTATTTTATTTTTCATTTTGATGATATCGTAACCTGTTTCTCCATCTACTTTTATGTATGCGTCTATATCACTATTAAGTCCTATTTCGTCAGAAAGAGTTATTTCTATATTGGGTTTTTCCCCTGACGAAGTTGATACCTCTAAAATCCTCAACTCTGCCTCTTTCGTTGGTGGAGTCACCACTACATTTTCTGTTTTTGGTGTCTCTGTTGTTTTTTCTGGTTCAGTTGTTTGTCCTCCTGTTGTCTTATCTCCCCCATTGCATCCAAGCATAGTCAATAAAACAAGAAATGCCAATATTTTTTTCATTGCAACCTCCTTAATGTTCTAACTAAATAATGACTTAATTAAAATTTCTCTTAATTTTTCTGTATTTATATTTATTTGTAATTTATTTTTTAAGTCTTCCAGTTTAGATTCTTCCAGATATTTATCTTCAACCATACTTTCCAGTCTGATAATCTCCATATCTTCATCTGAAAAACTATTTATAACTTTTAAAAATTCTTCTCCATAGTTTTTAAATTTTTGATTTCCTATTCCTCTTATTTTTAACATATCCCATCTATTTTTAGGCTTTTTCTCTGCTAATTCCATTAACGTCAAATCTGAAAACACTATATATGGAGCTACTTTTTCTTTTTCAGCTATTCTATTTCTTAATTGATTCAGATTTTCAAATAGTGGGTCTTCATAATAATCAAATGTTACTTTTTCGTCCATTCTTCTAAAAACAGCAGTTTCATTTTTTAAGACCCTTCTGGCCCTCTCATTAAGCCTGAGAACTGGAAAACTCCCTGCACTCTGTTCAAGATATCCATCTGATATTAAAAAATTTATAAATTCTTCAATCCAGTCTCTATCTCTTTCCTGCATTATTCCAAAAGTAGATAATTTATGATATTCTTTTTTATCCATTTTAGTATCGGATTTCCCTACAAGTATATTTGTCAAAGTTGATGTTCCTATGCTCTCCTTTGCTCTTCCTGTGCAAGAAAGTATCTTTTGAGCTTCTACAGTAAGATCTTCAACATTCTTAAAAGATTTACAATTTCCACATTTTCCACAATAATTTTTTATCCTTTTATCTCCAAAATATTTTAATATATATTCTCTATAGCAACTTTCAAGATATGCATATTCTACCATCTTATCAAGTTTTTCTCTTTTTTCTTTTTTCAAATTATTTTCAGTTTCTTCATTCATTTCTATAAGATATTCCTGTGTCCCTACATCTTCTTCAAAATACATTAAAACTGCTTCTGCAGGAGCTCCATCTCTTCCAGCACGACCAGCTTCTTGATAATAACTTTCCATATCCTTTGGAATATTTCTATGGAGCACAAATCTTACATTAGATTTGTCTATTCCCATTCCAAATGCATTTGTAGCTACCATTATTTTTATTTCATCTTTAATAAACTTTTCTTGAAAATCTTTTCTTTCTTTTTCAGTAAGTCCTGCATGATATTTTCCTACACTAAATTCTCTGAGTTCAAGATATGCATATAAACTATCCACTTCTTTTCTAGTAGAAGCATAAATTATACCAGATTTTTTAGGAGCTTTTTTCAAGTAATCTACTATATAGGCTTCAGCAACCACATTTTTTACTACCTTAAAAAATATATTCTCTCTATCAAATCCTGCAACATAGCTGAAGGGACTTTTCATCTCAAGCTTTTCTTCTATATCTTGTCTTACTTCAGAAGTTGCTGTTGCTGTAAGAGCCAGCATTTGTATTGGTTTTCCTATTTTTTTTACAAAATTAGGTATTTCCAAATAACTTTTTCTAAAATCATGTCCCCATTGTGAAATACAATGTGCTTCATCTACAGCTATCATAGCTATATCCAGTTTCCTTATAAAAGATACAAATTTTTCATTAGCAAGCCGTTCAGGTGCTATATATATTATCTTTGCATTGCCACTTCTTATCTTATACATTGCATCAGAATATTCTTCTCTAGATAGAGTTGAATTTATATATACACTTTTTATTCCTAAAAGTTTTAAAGTATCTACCTGATCTTTCATTAAAGAAATTAATGGTGAAATGACTATTGTTATTCCTCTAAAGAGAAGAGCTGGTATCTGATAGCATATGGATTTTCCTCCCCCAGTACTCATTACTCCCAAAGTGTCTCGCCTTTGAAGAACTGAATGTATTATTACTTTTTGTCCATCTCTAAAATCATCATATCCATATATTTCTTTAAGCAATTTTCTAGCTTCTTTTTTCATTAATTTTCCACCAACATCTATTCATTATTTGCTATTATTATACCATTGAAATTAGTAAAAAGTAAGGCATGAAAAAATACTGCAATTATATTATCAATTTTAAAGATATAAAATATTCTAATTATTTTTTTATGCCAGACTTCATAAATTCATCTTTTCAGAAGATATTTTATTTTATCCTTTTTTGTCTTTCCATGCTACCAACTATTTGATACTTTTTGTCTACCTATAGTTGCATAAAAAATAAAATTGTCAATTTATAAAAATAAAAGAACCTCAAAAGATTCTTTTTCTAACATCATATATTAAATCTACTAGGAAATTGTCTAAAACAATTATGCTTTATTTACATTTATAATTCAAATATTTTCTTCAATAAAAGATTTATATAAACTATAATCAAACTTTAAAACATAACTATCTCTATATAAAAAAATTAAATTTTTAAATTTAGTAAAAATAAAAGTGATTCAAAATTAAATTCTGAATCACTTTTATTAATTACCTATTATTCACATTTAGAAAAACCACAGCTTCTGCAAGTGTAACATCCTCCTGTTACATCTATTATTTCTCCACATTCAGGACAACGACTTACATAATCCGCTTCTCTTTCACTAATTTCTTCTATCTCTTTTCTTTCTTCTTCATCTATTTTTTGTATAGCTTTTTCATGAGCATCTAATCCCATATCTTTTTCAAAATTCTTAAGAATATTAAGTATAGCTGATGGGCATGTGTTTCCTTTGCTTATTTCCTGATTCTTGCTTCTAGCTACAGCAAATGATGTACATCCACTTACTCCTGCTATTGCTTTTTCAAGCATAAATAAATTTCCCCCTAATCTAAGTATTCCTGACATATATATTGCTACTGCTTGAATGTTCTTCTCACATCCACCTACTCCACTTCTTATTACATATAAGTCTTGAATAGCTCTCTCACTTGGTGAATAACCTATCATCACTTTTAATTTTCCACAACCTATTCTCATGGTAGTTGGATAATAAATTGTATCTGGAGCTATTGGCTTCAATTCTCCTCTAGGGATAGTTGGTAATACCAGTTCCTCTGCTTTCTTTTCCTTTGGTGCTACAGTAAGTATTCCTTCTCTGTCACAACCAGCTCTATATATTGTCATTCCTTTAAGACCATTTTTCCAAGCTTCTAAATATAACTTTTCCACTTCTTCAACAGAAACTTTATTTACAAGATTAATTGTTGAAGAGATACTTGCATCTATCCTCTTTTGCCATATTCCCTGCATTTTTATTCTATCATATGGATTCAGATTTTGAGCTGTTACAAAGTGCTCTGGCAATTCTTCTTCATCCATAAGATTATTTTCTTCCATATATTTTTTAGCAATTGGAATAAATACTTTATAAAATACATCTTCTCCATGAAGACTTTCTGTTTTTCTTACATAAGAAAATGCAAAATTAGGTTCTATTCCTGTACTTGTTTCCAGCATTGTTCCTATAGAACCTGTAGGAGCTATAGTCAAAAGCTGTGAATTTCTAAGTCCATATTTTTCTATTAGCTCAAGTGTTTCAACACTTGCATTTTCTAATAAAAATTCTGATTTCAATACTTTATCAGCTTTATATTTAGGGTATGCTCCAAAATCTTTAGCCAAAAGTGCACTTGCTTTCAGTGCATTATCCACTATAACTTTTGCTATATTATCACAGAATTCTAAAGACTCAGGTGCTCCATACTTCAATCCAAGTTTTATTAAAAGATCTCCCACACCTAGTATCCCTAACCCAATCTGCCTCCAATCTCTAACTGATTCTCTTTGTTCTTCCAGAGGATGCAATGGAAGTCCTTCATCAAGTACATCATTAAGAGCTTTCACAGATTTTTGTACAGCATATGCTAATCTGTCAAAGTTGAATTCCTTTCCTTCTACGAATGTTGGAAGAATAAGAGAGCCTAAAAGACAACTTCCTCCTGCTGGTAATGGTTCTTCTGCACATGGATTTGTTCCAGCATATTCAAATTCTTCATCTTCACTTAACAGATTCCATTTTGATATTCTATCCCAGAAAAGTATCCCTGGTTCAGCAAATTTCCAGTTTTGTCTTGCAAGTTCCTTGAAAAGTTTTCTTGCATCTATTTCTTTTGTAATTACTTCACCTGTATCTTTTACTAAGAATTCAGTTACAAATTGTAATCCTTCAATTACTGCTTTCATAAAATTAGCATCTACTCTTACAGATATATTTGCTTTCTGTATTTTATTAAGGTCAGATTTAATGGAAATAAATTCAGAAACATCTGGATGATTTATATCAATAGATATCATTAATGCTCCTCTTCTTCCTTTCTGCCCTATTATATCTGTAGTCAGATTATAAAGCTCCATAAAAGATATTGACCCTGTAGTATATTTTGCTGAATTATTTACTTCTGATCCTTTTGGTCTTAACTTGGAAATATCTACTCCACAACCTCCACCATAAGAATAAGTTCTTGCCAATTTTTTAGCTGTATCAAATATAGATTCTAAATTATCTTCTGGAGGTGCTATAACATAACAATTTGAATAGGTTATTTTTCTTCCTAATTTATATAACCCCCTATTTGAAAGAATTCTTCCTGCAAAGATGAATTCTTTATTAGCTATCATTTCTTTTAATTCCTGTTCTCCTCCAGAAACTCTTTCTAACCATTCATTAAATGTTTCTCCATCATATTTATACTTTTTTTCCCAAATATCCATTCCCAACTTATTATCTTTTCCTAGCCAACTTGTAATATCCATAACTACCTCCCCTTATGTGTTACCAAAAATATTATAGCACAATTCTTACAAAATATAGTGTTTAAATTTTCAAATAAAACTATATATAGTATGAATTTGATTTTTTTCTAACTTTAAATTATCTCAATTATATGTACTTTTTCTCTCCTTTTTTTCCTTTATTATTTTTTATAATTTATTTTTTCTAATATTTTAATTATAATATATACATATTTTTAATAATAACTTTTTATTAAAATTTTACTCTTTATTGACTTTAAGTCAATAAAAGGTGTATATTATATATATTATTAATTTGGGGAGGATTTTTTATGAATACAATTACCTATAGTGAACTTTTAAAATTGGATAACTACATTCTTGTTGATGTAAGAACTCCAAAAGAATTTGAAAGTGAACCTATTCCCAGTGCTGTCAATATTCCTGTTTTATTGGATGAGGAAAGAGCTATAGTTGGAACAGCTTATGTACAGCAGTCAAAGGAAATTGCTAAAGAACTGGGGATAAATTTTATTTCTAAAAGACTTCCTGAGATTTTTAAACAGGTACAGGAGCTTTCTTCTAAAAATAAAAAAATAGTATTTTTCTGTGCAAGAGGTGGAATGAGAAGTGGAACTATGTGCTCACTTTTTCAGGCTTTGGGATATAAATGTATAAAACTTGAGGGAGGATATAAGGCCTACAGAGAGTTTATATATAAAACAATACCTATTCTCAATGAAAAGTTTAAGTATGTCATCATTCATGGGAGAACAGGCATTGGAAAGACTAAAATACTTGCCAAACTTTATGAAATGGGATATCCTGTCTTAAATCTTGAAAAAATTGCTGATCATAAGGGTTCACATTTTGGAGCTATTGGAGAGAAAAGAAAACAAAGTCAAAAAAGGTTTGAAACAGAACTTTATGAATTTCTTGCTTCAAATGACAAAGGCTATATCCTTGCTGAAAGTGAGAGTAAAAGAATAGGAAATATTTATATTCCTGATTCTGTATATAATTCTCTTGTTTCAGGATATCATTTAATAGCTGAAACTACCCCTGAACATAGAATAGAAATTCTTATGGAGGATTATGCTGATGCTCCAGAAGAAGCTTTGAGAGAATGTATTATGAAAATCAGCTGTTATACTTCTAAAAAAAATATTGAAAGCTACTTACAACTACTTGAAAATAAAAAGCTTCCAGAGTTAGCTGCTGAGTTGATAAAAGAATACTATGACCCTCTTTATCAAAAAAGTATAGATAAATACCAATTTAATCACAAAATACAATATTCAACGACTGATGAAGGAGTAGAAAAGGTTATAGAATTTTTAAGAGAAAAAGAATTTATATAAAACAAAAATGAAGCTGATAATTGAATCAGCTTCATTTTTGTTTTGGTCTATACATTCCCCTGCCAAGGAATTCTATTTTATCACTTTATTACTTCTCAGTAAAGGCAAAATTTCCATTTTTCATTATTAAAGTTTCATTTCCTGAAGAATCTATTCCTATTATTTCCAAGTCAGAAGTTCCTACCATAAAATCTTCGTGTACCATTGAAATATTTACCCCTTTTTCTCTGAGCTGACTTTCGTTCATTTCACTTCCATTTTCTAAACATATGGGATAAGCCTGCCCTAATGCAAGATGACATGAGGCATTTTCATCAAAAAGAGTATTATAAAATATAGTATTTGAATTTGAAATAGGTGAATCATATGGAACAAGTGCTACTTCTCCAAGATAAGATGAACCTTCATCACTTTTTAAAAGTTCTTCAAGTATTTCTTTTCCTTTTTCAGCAGAAAAATCCACAACTTTTCCTCCTTTGAATGTAAGTGAAAATTTTTCTATTAAATTTCCACTATAACTAAAAGGTTTACTACTGTAAACTATTCCATTAACTTCATCTTTTTTAGGAAGAGTGAATATTTCTTCAGTTGGCATATTAGCCACAAAATATACTCCTTCTTTAGAAGTTTCTCCCCCAGCTGTCCATATATGTCCCTCTGGAAGTCCTATTTCTAAATTTGTTCCTAAGGAATTTTTATATATTAATTTCTTAAACTTCTTCTTATTTAAATAATTCATATTCTCTTTTAATGAATTTAAATGATTTTTCCACTCTTTTACTGGATCAGCTTTGTCAGCTCTTACTATTGAAAAAATAAGCTCCCATAATTTTTCTTTACTTTCTTTTTTAGATAATTCTGGAAATATTTTTCCAGCCCATGCATCAGTTGGAACAGATACTATACACCACTGATTGTAATTATTCATTATCCTGTCATAGTATTCTTTCAATGCTCTGCTTCTGGCTCTTTGATATTTTATTATTTTACTTTGTTCTACATTTTTCAGCAGCTCTGGATCAGAAGCATATATACTTAAAAAAGCTGCTCCTTTTCTCATATATTCCATAACAGATTCAACCTGCCATTGAGGATAACTTTCAAATAACTCCTCTACTCCATAGTCATATTTATATTTATTACATAATTCATCATTCCAATGAACAATTACTTCTTTTGCCCCATTTTTATATGCAGTTTCTACAACTTTTCTTGTAAAATCAGCAACTTCCACAGGAGAATTTATAACTAAAATTTGTTCTTTTTGAAGATTAATACCTATTTTTATAGTAAGTTCTATATAATTTTCTATCTTTTTTTCCATTTACTTCCTCCAAATTAGTCTACTCTAAACTGCCCCTTTGATATAAAATTATTTATATATTTTGCTGTTCCTATTTTTTTATGTATTTCATCATGAACAAGAGGAAGGAAAAGAGTATCTTTTGCATAATCCAACATACACTCTTTGGAATTTACCAGTCCATCATTATATTCTCCCAGCCATTTACTAAATATTCCCTCTGTCTCTGTTCCTATAATTAAACCAATTTCTATCTTTCTATCTATTTCATATCGCTTTTTTCTTTTGAAGAGTTTTAATGGTTTAAATATAGTATCTAATATTGGAAATATTCTTTTTAACCTTCTATGAACAACAGAATCTCTTAAAGGAGCAGCTATCAATACAATTTTATCTACAATATCCTCTGATTCCCTATCTTTTAAAGTTTCTTCAATAAGCAGTCCTCCAAGTCCATATCCAATTAAAACAATTTCTTCCTTCTCACTAAGTCCACCATATTTTAAATCTAAAAGGAAACCTTTAAGCATATCTACTGAAAATTTAATGTCTGGAAAAGTAAGAGGAAAATTCAAATTTTCTACTTTATATCCTATTGAAGTTAAATTTTGCTCCAAGGGCTCCATATCTCTATAATCTCTATGAAATCCATGAATCAATACAATTCTATAGCTCATCTTCTCACTTTCCTTTTTTAGAATTTTATCAAAATTATCTTTCTTTATTTATTATAACATTTTTTAGAGGAACTTGAAGAAAAAAAGAAAAAAATTTCTAACCTCTTTTCAGTAAAATTATGTTATTATATATTTAAAACAACTTTTGAGGTGATAATTAATGCAAAAATTTAAGAAATATATCTTTACTGCTCTACTTTTTATACTTTCTATAACTATTTTTTCAAAACCTTTGGAAAATAGTTCAAAACTGATCACTGGAAAACTTCCAAATGGAATAACTTATTATATATACAAAAATAAAAAACCAGAAAAAAAAGCTGAACTTAATCTTGTTGTAAAAGCTGGTTCTTTGTATGAAAAAGAGCAAGAGCAAGGTCTTGCCCATTTTCTTGAGCATATGGCTTTTAATGGCACTACAAAATATGAAAAAAATGATATGATTAAATATCTTCAATCTCTTGGTCTAAGTTTTGGTGGTGATCTCAATGCTTATACTTCTTTTGATAGAACTGTATACAAATTGCAAATACCTTCTTCTACTTCTGAGGATATAGAAAAAGGAGTTGAGGTTCTTAAAGAATGGGCTACTGAAATAACTTTAGCCCCTGAACAAGTAGAAAGTGAAAAAAAAGTAATAATAGAGGAATGGAGACTAAGACAAGGTCTTTCTCAAAGACTTGGAGATATCCATAAGAAAGCTGTATTTGGTGGTTCCAGATACTTTGACAGATTTCCAATAGGACTTCCTGAAACTATTAATGGAGCTACTTCTCAAATCTTAAAAAGTTTTTATGAAAGATGGTATCTTCCTGAAAATATTTCTGTAATAGCTGTTGGAGATTTTGATCCCATTCAGGTAGAAAACATAATTAAAAAATATTTTGATTACACAAGTGACAAAAAAGTTACAGTTCCTGAAGATTATAAACTTGCTAAACTTGAAAATAAATATATCGTCTTTACTGACCCTGAAATTACATATAATACTTTTTATATGACAAAAATTTTAAACAGGACTATAGTTAATACTGAAGAAGGTATTAAAGTAAGTATTATAGATCAGCTCCTTTTCAATATTCTCAATACAAGATTGTCTAATCTAAGTAAATTGGACAATTCTCCTCTTATAGAAAGTCTTGTTTATAAATATTCCATCAATAACCACAGTGACATTTTCAGTGCTGTTGCTGCTGTAAGAGATGGAAGAATAGAGGAAGGAGCAGCTCTTCTTAATGCAGCCTTAAAAACTTCTGTGGCAAAGGGAATAAATAAAACTGAATTTGAATTAGAAAAGAAAAATATCTATAATAGTTATAAAACTTTAGTTGCAAATAAAGAGAGCATACAGCATGGAACATATGTAGAAGCTCTTGTTGAATATGTCATGTCTGGAGATAGTTTCCTAGATATAGATAAGGAATTTGAATTATTTTCAAAAGAATTAGATGATGTAAAATTATCTGATCTTAATAAAAGAATGAAAGAGATATACAGTGCAGATACTCTTTATTTTCTCACTGCTCCTTCTAATGGAAAGGATATTCCAAATGAAAAACAACTTGAAAAAATAATGACTGAAAGCAGAGAGTCAAAAGATAATCTATTAGATTTTTCATCATCAAATGTAGAACTTCCTCCTATTCAAGTTATAAATGGAAAAATAATTGAATCTTCTGATGGAAATTTTACCCTCTCTAATGGAATAAAAGTATTATCTAAATCTACAGATTTTGATAAAGATAAAATCTATATAAAATTATTTAAGAAAGAAGGAAGTTCTGTTGATGCATATACTGAATATCTAAATTCTCTTTTTAGCAGTGATCTTGTAATCAGTTCTGGTGCAGCTAACATTTCCCCAAATGATTTAGAAAACTTTATGAAAGGAAAAAACTTCAGCCTTTCTCCATATATTAATGACTATGAACAGGGATTCTCTATTACAACAGATAAAGAAAATCTTATACCTGCCTTAGAATATATGAGTTATACTATAAAAGAACCTAAAATTGATGATATAATATTTAAAACAATGATGGAAAATACAAAAGAAGCTATACTTAACAGAAATAACTCTCCAAGAGCAGTATATAGCGATGAAATTTCTAAAATATATAGTGGAAATAACCAAAGGAGACTTCCTTTATCTCTTGAAGATTTAGAAAAAATTAATAAAAAGGATGCTTTAAATATATTTAAAAATAAATTTGATGATTTTAATGGATACCAACTATTAATAGTTGGTTCATTTGATGAAAATGAACTTCCAGAATTACTGAAAAAATATTTTGCTTCACTTCCCAATAGTGAAAAATTGATTTCTCCTAAACCACTTGATTTAAATATACCTAAAGGTATAGTAAAAAAAGAAGTGATAAAAGGTGTTGATAAAAAATCTACTGTAACTTTAATATTTCCATATAATGGTACTCATGGAGAAAAAGAAAGGATTTTATACAATGGGTTCTCAAGAGTTTTAAATATAGCTCTTATTGAAGATATAAGAGAAAAAATAGGAGGAGTTTACTCTATTTCATCAAAGGTTTCTCTTTCTCCAAATAATTTTGGTGAAGATAGAATGATAATAAGTTTCAGCTGCGATACTAAAAGAGTTGAGGAATTGAAAAGTGCTGTGTTAAAAACTGTTTTTGAAATGCTTAATAAAGATATTAATCAAAAACAGATAGATAGTATTATAAAAAATTATGAACTTTCATACAAAAATGAATTGAAAGAAAATATTTTCTGGTTAAATTATTTTTATCAAAAATCTACTGTTGACCCAGAATATAAAGTTCCTACACCAGAGGAATATGCCAAAATAATGCAGAAAAAAGATCTGATGGAATTGGCAAAAAAAGCAATAAATTTAAATAATTACATTGATGTAACTTTGATTCCTGAAAAGGAATCTTTATAATAAAACTTTAGGAGGAAATTATGCCGCATTTAAAAGTTAGAGGGATGGACAAAAAAGCTTTAATTGAGAACAGTAAGGAGATAATTGATGGTCTTACTGAAATAATCAAGTGTGACAGAACTTGGTTTACTATTGAACATACAGATACTGAATATATCTATGATGGAAAAATTATAGATGGTTATACATTTGTTGAGTTATATTGGTTTGAAAGAACTCAAGAAGTAAAAGCTACAGTTGGAGAATTTTTAACAAAAGCTATAAAAAAAATAAATGGTGATAAAGATTGCTGTATTATCTTCTTCCCACTTCTGGGGGAAAATTACTGTGACAATGGGAAATTTTTCTAATGAAGATTATATTTTCACCAAGTAAAGAAATGAGAGATAATGAAATATTATCTCTTTCCTCTTCTTCTGTATACTTTAAAGAAAAAAATCAGAAAATTCTGAAAAAGCTCCAAAATTTTTCAAAAGAAGAAATTGCAGAAATTATGAAAATTAAGGGTAAACTTTTAGAGAAAACCTTTGAAAATATAAAAAAATTTGATTCTCTTGAAGCTATCTCTGCATTTTCATTATATAATGGAGTTTCTTTTAAAAATTTAGAATTGGAAAACTATAATAAAGAAAGTATTGAGTATGCCAATAATAATTTACTTATTCTTTCTGCTTTTTATGGAGTTTTACATCCATCTAACTCAGTTAGAAAATACAGACTGGATATGACTATGAAACTCGCTTCATCATCTCTATATTCTTTTTGGAACAATGAAATTACAGATTATATCATCAATCTTTTGCATGATGATTCTGATAAAATTCTTATAAATCTTGCCTCAGAAGAATATTCTAAAATGATAGAAAGAAAAAAATTTCCTTATAGAATAATTGACATTGATTTTAAAGAAAATAAAAATGGAAAATTCCAATCTGTGAGTAGTTTTGCAAAACAAGGAAGAAGAAGCATGCTTAATTATCTCATCAAAAATAAAATAACTGATATTGAAAAAATTAAAAAATTTTCTGAATCAAGATATCTATTTAATGATGAATTATCTGATAAAGATAAATTTATTTTTACAAGGTAATAGTTGAATGAAGAGTATTAAATTTGATAAAAAATTTTTTTAAAGAAAGAACCTTGAATTTTTAAGATTATTCAGATTGAAGGCAAATAACCATTAAAAATAAAAAATTAATGACTGTTTATCTTCAATCTGAAATATATTTTTTCTCAGTTCTATAAAAGCTCTCCATAACGCTTTACATATATTTTCTTCAAAAATGTAACTAATACCATATAAAGAATGACTGTAATTATAAGGAAAGGCCAATATATAGCTGGTAGCACCGTAAGTCCTATCATTTTTCCAAGTTTCGTATACGGAATTAACGAAAGAAATAATATTCCACTGCAAGTAAGGAAAGTTACTGATAATGAAGCTCTGCTTTGAATAAATGGAATTTTTGGTGTTCTTATCATATGTATAACAAGTGTCTGTGTCCACATAGATTCAACAAACCATCCTGTTTGAAACAAAGCTATAAACATAGTTCTCATTGACTCATCTGATGCTGGAATCATATGATAAGGAAGCCCTCCTGATACAAACATTGGACATATAACAAAATATAACACAAGATATGTTGTTATATCAAATATTGAGCTTGTTGGCCCTATCCATAACATGAATTTCCCAACAGAAGATGCATTCCATTTTCTTGGTACTTTTAAAAATTCATCATCTACATTATCCCAAGGAATTGTTGTACAAGAAAGATCATATATCAAATTTAAAAATATCAATTGTACACTCATCATAGGTAAAAAAGGAATAAATGCACTGGCTGCAAGTACTGAAAACATATTTCCAAAGTTTGATGAAGCAGTCATTTTTATATATTTTATCATGTTAGCATATGTTTTACGTCCTTCTATTATCCCTTCTTCAAGTACCATAAGATCTTTTTCCAAAAGAATAATGTCTGCTGATTCTTTAGCAATATCTACAGCTGTATCCACTGATATTCCTATATCTGCTGCTTTCATAGCTGCTGCATCATTTATTCCATCTCCCATAAAGCCTACAGTATGCCCATTATCACGAAGCACTTTTACTATTCTAGCTTTTTGATCAGGTGAAAGCTTTGCAAATACACTTATATTTTCTGCTGCTTTCCCTAATTCATAATCAGTCATTTTATCTAAATCTGATCCCAATAGTATTTTTTCTACTTTAAGCCCTACTTTCTGACATATACTTCTAGTGACCTTATCATTATCTCCAGTCAATATTTTAGTTGCAACTCCATATTCTTTTAATGCCTGTATTGCTTTAGCTGTTGTTTCTTTTGGGGGATCGAGAAAAGCAAGATATCCTATAAGAACCATATCACATTCATCTTTTACTCCAAAAGCCCCCACTGGAGATGGATTCGTTTTTTGTGCTACTCCTATGACTCTCATTCCATCTTCATTAAAATTATTCACTGTTTTGAGTATATCATTTTTTAATTCCTCATTCAAAAATTCTACTTTACCCTTGTATTCTACATACTTACATATAGAGAGTATTTCTTCTACTGCTCCCTTAGTAATCATCTGTGTTTTTCCATTACTATCTTCAACAACCACTGTCATACGACGACGAGAAAAATCAAATGGTATTTCATCTACTTTTTTATACATTTCATTCAGTTTTCTTAAGGAAACCTCTTCTTTACTTTCCTCTTCTGTTCTTTGAATTATAGATACATCCATAAGATTTTTAAGTCCTGTTTGATACCAACTGTTAAGAAAAGCATGACGTAATACACGACTGTCCTCTTTTCCATGTACATCCATATGATATTCCAATACTACTTTATCTTGTGTCAAAGTTCCAGTCTTATCTGTACAAAGAATATCCATAGCCCCAAAATTCTGAATAGAATTAAGATTTTTTACTATAGTCTTTTTCTTTGACATAGACACTGCACCCTTTGCCAAACAAGTAGTCACTATCATAGGAAGCATTTCAGGAGTAAGTCCTACTGCTATTGATACTGCAAAAAGAAATGCCTGTATCCAGTTTCCTTTTGTCATTCCATTAATAAAGAATACCACTGGAACCATTACCAGCATGAAACGAATAAGTACCCATGAAACTGAATTTACACCCTTTTCAAAACTTGTAACCACTGGTTCTTCTGATATTGATTGTGCCATTGATCCAAATATAGTATCATCACCAACAGAAATTACTACTCCAATAGCCGCTCCACTGATAACATTACTTCCCATAAATGCCATATTGCTATATTCAGTAAGAGTTTGGCTCTTTTCTTTTGATGTCTCTGGGATCTTTTCCAGAGGCTCACTCTCCCCAGTCAAAGCTGATTGACTGATAAATAAATCCTTTGCTTCAATTATTCTCATATCTGCTGGAATCATATCTCCAGCTGCAAGATGCACTATATCCCCAACTACAACTTCTTCCAGAGGTATCTCTTTTTTTCCTTCTTCTATTCTCTCTACACATGTTGTAGTTGTAATCATCTCAAGAAGTCTTTCTGCTGCATTATTGCTTCTTGCCTCTTGTATAAAACGAAGTGCTCCTGATATCATTACCATAGCTAAAATTATTGTTACTGTCATAATATCTATATCTTCAGGGGCATTATGATGAATAGGAATAATAATATCAGTTATCCCTGAAACTATTGCTAAACAAAAAAGTATTGCTGTAAAAGGATTAATAAAAGCATCACATATTTTTTTTAATAAAGATTTTTTCTTTCCATGTGTTACCTTATTTTTTCCATATTTTTCTCTAGAAAATTTTATTCTTTCCTTCGCAATTCCTTTTGCTGAACTTCCAAACTTTTTTAATATATCAGCAATTTCATTATTTGCTGCATATTCCATTCTTAAATTTACTTCATCTTTTTGAATTACCTTTTCTACATTTTTTCTTAGGTAATTTTTTTTCATTTTTTCTTTCATCATTAGTCTGTTCCTCCTTTACTTTTTAAAATAAGCTTTTGAAGATAACAGAACATAGCTGAAAAAACAAAGATTTTATATTTTTATAGAGCAGAAGGACAGACAATCAGCCTTTCTTCTACTCACACTCTGCCCTTTCAGATCTGTACTGTTACTATTCTCCGTGTCCATCCTTCTCACCTCACTAGTTTCTAAATTATTATTAATAAAAAAATCCCATACCAAAGCAAAAACAATGGTATGGGATATATCCCAAAATACAAAAATCATCACTAACATGATCTATGCCACCGTTTGAGCTTTAACTCTGCAGGGCGGTGAAATTGCATTAGATGATACCTTGGTTTCGATATCGCCTGTTCAAACCAACGCATAGTGTCTCCACTATTTTGCGGCAGCAATCCATATCCCTGTAGTAGCCTTACCTACCGGATCTATTTTATTCATGTTCATTCTAGATGTTATTTTTATTTTTGTCAAGATTTTTTTTTATCATAAAAATCAAAACAATCTCTCTTTCTTCTATATAATTACTAAAAAAATTATAATTTCATATTAAATTTATTTTTTTAAGCTTGGTATTTTAATTTACCTTTTACAAAAGTCATATCAACAGAATAATCACTATTCAATACAACTAAATCTGCATCCTTACCTTCAGAGATTTCTCCAGTATTAAGTCCAAATTCTCTAGCTGCATTTGTACTTGTCATCTTAACTGCATCAAAAATACTATATCCTAATTCAATAACATTTTTAAATGCTTTATCCAGAGTAAGTACACTTCCTGCAAGTGAATCATTGCTTACAAGTCTGGCCTGACTATCTTTTACATAAACATCTAGCTCTCCAAGTTTATAATTTCCATCTGGAAGTCCAGTAGCACTCATAGCATCAGTAACACATTCTACTTTATCTACACCTTTTGCTTTCAATAAAAGTCTTACAGCCTCTGGATGAACATGGATTTTATCAAATATAATTTCTGCCGTTACAGCATCACTGCTTAATACAGCTCCTACCACTCCTGGCTCTCTGTGGGTAAATCCTCTCATTCCATTATATGTATGTGTTGAATGGCTCAATCCAGCTTTTATAGCCTTTTGCACATCATCAAAATAAACAGCTGAGTGCCCTACTGACACTATTACACCATTTTCCTTCAAAAATTTTATTGCTTCTAGTGCAGCATCATCTTTAGGTGACAAAGAAAATAATTTTACAAGTCCTGGTTTTATATTCAAGTATTCTTTTATCTCCTCTATTCCAGCTGATTTCATATATTTTTCATTTTGAGCTCCCTTATATTGTATATCAAAATATGGTCCTTCCATATGAACTCCAAATATATTTGCTCCATCTAATTCTTTATTTTGTACTTCTGCTACTTTTTCTAAAACATTTTTTAAAATTTCTTTTGTACTTGTAAGAGTTGTAGCAAGAAAATTAGTTGTTCCATGTTTCACTACAAATGAAGAAATAGTTTTTAATGCTTCTACTGTTCCATCCATAGCATCAGCACCATATGCACCATGAATATGAACATCAATAAATCCAGGCACTACATATTTTCCTTTTAAATCTATTCCATTTTCATATAAAGGATTTTCATTTTCTATTATTTTTTTTATTATACCATCTATTACTAATAAATCTCCTGAAATAATTCTATTTCCTATAATAAATTTCCCATTTTTTAAAAGTATTTTTTCCATATACCTCATCTCCTTTTGGGTTTTGAATTTTAAAAACATAATTTTTATATTATAATAATATTTTATTACATTTTCTGCTTTTTCTCAACCATTTTTTTATTCTTGCCCAAAGAGAGACTTCAGCATATAAATAATTTCCTCTGCCAGATTTAAATATTTTCATGAATCAGCTCCTATTTTTAATTACTAAAATTATATTTCTTATTCAGTAACTTCTTCATTATCATCATTAAAATCTAATGTGTCATTTTCATCAGATTCACTACTTTCTGTAGTTTTCTTTTTAGAAGGTTTAGTATCCAAACCACCTTTTTCTATTATTTCCAATACTTTTTTCTCTATCTGTCCAAATAATTCAGATTCTGTTTCGAGTCTTGCTTTTACATTTTCCTTACCTTGTCCCAATCTGATATCTCCAAAACTGAACCAAGCTCCTGATTTAGATACTATATCATTATTTAAGGCTATTTCCATTATTTCCCCTATTCTAGTTATTCCCTTTCCATACATTATTTGGAAAGCAGCTTCTTTAAAAGGAGGAGCTACTTTATTTTTAGTAACTTTTACTACAGTTTCATTCCCTATCACTTCATCACCTTGTTTTACTGACCCAATTCTTTTTACTTCTAATCTTACTGACGAATAAAATTTTAAAGCTTTTCCTCCAGTAGTTGTAGTTTGAGGTCCAAATCCAAATCCACCAATTTTATCTCTAATTTGATTGATAAATACCATTGTTGTTTTTGATTTATTCAATGTTGCAGTAAGCTTTCTTAAAGCTTTTGACATAAGCCTTGCCTGTAGCCCCATCTGTTGATCTCCCATTTCTCCATCAATTTCTACTTTTGGTACAAGAGCTGCTACCGAATCAACTACTATAATATCTACAGCATTTGATCTCACAAGCATATCTGCTATTTCAAGAGCTTGTTCTCCATAATCTGGTTGAGATATCAACAGTTCATCTACATCTACCCCTAAAGCTTTTGCGTATACTGGATCTAAAGCATGTTCTGCATCTATAAATGCTGCTACTCCTCCAGCTTTTTGTGCTTCTGCTACAATATGAAGAGCTATTGTTGTTTTTCCAGAACTTTCTGCTCCATACACTTCTATTATTCTTCCTCTAGGTACTCCTCCTACACCTAATGCCATATTAAGATTTAAACTTCCTGTTGAAATAACTTCTACATTCATACTTAGATTATTCCCAAGTTTCATTATAGATCCTTCTCCAAATTCTTTCGATATTTGTTTTATAGCTAGATCTAATGCCTTTTCCTTACTCATTTCTTCATTTTTTTTAGCTGCCACTTAAACCACCTCTTTTTCATTCTATATATATTTATATATAGATACTATCATATTTTTTTTCTTTTGTCACTCAATTTTCATAATTTCTTTCTATAATAATTTAAAATATAAAAAACTAGAGGAGTGTTATAATGATTTTAACAAAACGTTCTCTTAAAATTATTAACTTATTCCTCACTGGAAATAAGTTTACAATTGATGAACTTGCAGATTTTTTTTCTATAACAAGTAGGACTGTAGCAAACAACATAAAAACAATTAAAACTTTTTTGAAAAGCAATAATTTAAATTCATTAATAGAAAACAATGGTATTTACTATATTAAAAATAAAGATTCCAGATTAATTTCTCATCTGATTTCTAAAGAAATCATAACAGTGGAAGAAAGAAAAGAATATATTATACTAAAACTACTTACAGATAACCTCATAACATTAAACCCAATAGCCGAGGAACTTGGAATTACAAGAAGATCTCTTAATTATGATATGATAGATATTAAAGAATTCTTTTCTAAAAAAAATATAAAACTTGTTCCAATAGCTGGTAAAGGAGTTACTTTAGTTGGAAAAGAAGCTGATATGAGGCAACTTCTCAGTCAATTTATAGAAAAACTATTGATAAAAAAAGGTAATATAAATAAAATATTTCAAAAATTCTTAAAGGTATTTAATGAAAATTGCAGTATAGCCTTAATAGATAGAATACTCATGGAAGTCACAAGAGATTTAAATATTACTTTGCCTCCAGAAAGTTTCTATTATATCATAGGCATTATATTATCTGGAAAATTAAGGAAAAATTTCATGGATGATTCTTTAAAAATAGAAAATAATTCTCATTTTCAAAAATATCAAAATCTTAAAGAAAAATTATTAAATAATATACATATACCTATTGAAGACTATGAAACTGACCAGATCATAGGAGTTTTTCTTGATTCTGATATTGAAACTTATAAAGGAGATTACAAGCTAAAATCTAAGATTGAAAATTTTCTTTCTATTTTAAAAGAAAAATTAAATATTAACTTTACTATTGATGAAAATTTTTTGATGATACTTTCATATTCATTTAAGCTTTCTAATTATAAAGCTGAATTTAATATAAGTCAGCACCAGAAAAAAATTTCTCATATTCCTGATTCATGTGAAGATATTTTTGAAATTGTAAATGAATTCACTAAAAAAGCATTTAGACAGTTTCATGTTGATGATCTTCTTTTCATAACTTTATTATTAAAAAACCATATTTTGAAATCTAATAATTTAAAAACAAGCAGAAAAAATATTTTAATAATAGATAATTCTATTAAACATTTTCTTGGAAAACTTGTTTCAAAATATCTTCAAAATTTCTATAAAATAAATAATATAACCATCATTTCAAGTTATGAGCTGGATTGTTTCTTTTCATCAAATATTAAACCTGATCTAATTTTGACTCTTGATAATAGTAAAATAAATACAAATATTCCTATAATTAAACTTGATTTTGCAGAATTATGGCCTAATTTAAATTTTTTAGAATATTACTTTTAATTCTTTGGAGGTACATTTATGAAAAAACAACTTATAGGATTAATGTTGATTATGTCTTCTTTTGCTTTTGCTGGAGGAGATAAAACATTGGATTTATTAGAAGAAAAAATTGAATTGAAACATTCTTTTATCACTGATGGTACACATAAACTAAAGATTGAAGATATTGATATTGGTATAGTTAATGGAGTTCCTTTTGTTGTTATAGAAACAGAAAGCCTTTTCACTGATAGAGCATGGAAAGACTTTAATAAAAAAGCTTATAATGATTTTGCTAAGGATATAGCCGATGAAATAAGAACTGCTTTAGATACAAAATCTGAAGTTAATATTTCTCTTATTTTGGATAGAGAATTTGGAAAAGACATGGTTCTTTCAGAAGCTCAATATTAAAATATGCTAGATATACTTTCTTTTATAAGAACATATTAAAAATAAATTTTAATATGTTCTTTATATTTTATATTTTTTCTTATATTCCTTTAACCATTTAAATTGACGAAATACTTTACGAATATAATATTGACTTAAGAAAATTCCTGCTAATAAACTACTCACCGACCATAGGCTAACAAGCTTATTAATAAAAATAGTGCATAAACTTAGTAATGTAGTTAAAATTGACATAAATCCATAGACTATAGTAAAACCTACACTACTTTTTATTTCATATGAAGCATTTTCAAGTTCTTGTTTAATTTTTTCTTTTTGTTGCTCTTCAGTAAGATCTTCTAATTTTTCTTCAGGTTCTTCTTTTGAAACAATAAAAGCATAAAATAAAATTCCGCCAAGTAGGAAAAAAACACTTGTTGTGGACATGATAAACCCTATTTTATTCATCACATATTCTTTAAATGTTCCCTCAAAAAGAAAGAATGCAATTCCTCTAACTATCCACCCACCTACTAACAGAATACTTCCAATTATAAAGCCTAAATATCTCAATTTTGTTCTTTTTTTCATTTTTTCCTCCTTTAATTCTATGGTGTATACTATTCCAATGAAATAAATTTGTTAGTGATGTAAGAAAAAGGTTCCTTATAAATTATTATAACATATCTTTTATAGCCTTAAAAAATTGATCAATTATTATTAATTTATTACTTTTATTTATCTATTTTTCTTAGATAAATTCTTTTTAATTAATTTCTATATCTCATATAAAAAAGAACCAGAGAGCAGTCTGGTTCTTTTTCCTAAACAAAACTTGAAAAAGTGAATATAAAAAATCCTTAAAGAGACTTTTCATATTTTGATTGTATATTATTTAGATGAATTTTGTCAAGTATATTTTGAATATTAGATTTTAACAATACTTTTTTAATACTATTTATTTATATCATAATTTCTTATTTTAAATAGTTATTTTTATATAAAAAAAGGAAATTAAAAACTTATTAGTATAATATTAATAGAAATCTCTTCCCCGAGATGTTTTAATATATATTTAAAGGAGCTTTTCCCCAAAGCTCCTTTTTCCTTTATTTAGTTTTCTTTATTTCTTGCTTATTCCTAATATTGTTCTAAATATAATTTTTTATTTTTTACTATTTTTATGAGAATTTTTCAAAATTCTATTATATTTAATTACTCTTGTAATAAAAAAATATTCTATTAATAGAACTCCACAAACTAAAATTAGTACACCTGGAATAAAAATTTCAACTCCTGCAGAAAAATCTCTTACAAAAAGCTGAGCAAATTTTCCCAATGCAATCAATCCCAATAAAGATAAAATAACCCAGATAATTAAATTATAAATAACAATTAATTTTTTCATAGTTATTCCTCCATTAATATTTTTTATATCTAAAATTATTTTAACATAATGTTAGCTTTACATGCTACCAAATAAATTTTCCATTATGACAACTTTCTATTTCTTTTATAAATAAAAAAGGAAAATAAAATTATTAGAGAATAAACATAATATAAATCTTTCCCCAAGATGTTTATAATATAGATGAAAAAAGGAGCTCACTCTCATGGCTCCTTTTTCTTTTTCTACTTCTAAAAATTATATTCTTTCACTATAATTATCAATTTTTTAAAAAGGAAAATAAAAATTTTAGAGAATAACAATATATTCCATGAAAACTTTTTTCTCCAAAATATTTCTAAACATAGAAAAAGAGCCTCTGAAAAGAAGCTCTTTTTTCTATAACATAAGATTTCAAGAAGTATTTGTATAGTTAATTATAAACATCATTGTTTCTTTTGTTTGTCTTTTTATATCTTGTTTCTCTCTACACTGTTCTAAAGGTATTTTTAATTAAAAAAATACCTCTTCCTGACATTGCTGCATTTTCTAATATAAATAAAAATTTAATAGCTACATAAAATACTATTGCCCTTATTTCTACTCCTCATAATAGAGTATTTAAAGTCCTTGAAAAAAATATTATAAAACCATTTTTAATGACACCTCTACTAAAAATTGTTTCTGTTAACTTAAATTTATGTGAACTACTCCTAACCTTTTAAGGTATAATAATTTGCTCAAGATTATATATCCTCCCTAAAATGAAAGGAGCA
>NZ_JAWDXO010000026.1 GCF_032477075.1 Fusobacterium sp.
GTATGTCTCCTTTGTATAATTAGGGTGGTAACTATATTATACAAAAAAGAGAGCTGAGTAAAACATTTTTTTTAAATGTTACTCAGCTTTTTTTATTTTTTGAAAACTTATCTTGCTTGACTAGATGATTAGGAAATATGATTATATAGTCAAATGAGAATGTAATAAAAAATTAAGTTTTTAAGAACAAAAAATGATTTTTTAATGAAAAAACTTCAAAATATTATTAAACAGAGTAATAATGTAAGCAATTTAATATGGTAAAATAAAGATACTGAATAAATATGAACATCAGGAGGAAAAATGAAGAAACCATTTTTAATGAGAGCTATTGGGTTAATAATTATAATAGCAGCAGTTTTAAAACTTGTGGCAGGAGCAACAGTTATGCTTTTTCCTTTGGAATTAGAAGATATCCCAGAAATAGGTCTATATGGAAGATTAATATTTTCGGTTGAGTATATATTGGGAAGCATTCTGTATATTACAGCAGGAATATTTTTAATTCAAGGAAAGAAAAGAGCCAGAGAATTTTTTCTTTTCAGTATACTATTTTCCTTTGTTGTAACTTTACTCCCAGGAATGATAATAACTGTTGAAGAAATGATACTTTTTATGATACTTTTTATATTGCTTTATATTATAAGGAATGTAAGAGAATATTTTTCAAAAATTTAATACACAAAGTTAAAAAATTATATAAAAAAATATGAAAAAACTTTAAAAGAGATATTTTTAAATGAAAAAATTTCTAAAAAAATCATTATAAAAATATGAATTTAAGAAATGTTAATAAGGGTATAAAAAAATATATGAAAAATTAAAAAAAAGCTTTGCTTTTTCTTATAACTGTGATATAATCCTTAGAGTGTATAAGGATATTTGATCCTTAAAGATAATTTTGAAGGAGGTGTAAAAACTAGATGGCTTCTAACAAATTAAGAATCTACTTAAAGGCTTATGACCATACTTTATTAGATCAATCAGCTAAAAGGATAGCAGAGGTTGCTAAAAAGTCTGGAGCAGAGATTGCAGGACCTATGCCATTACCTACTAAAATTAAAAAGTACACTGTTTTAAGATCAGTGCATGTAAACAAGGATTCAAGAGAACAATTTGAAATGAGAGTACACAGAAGAATGGTAGAAATTAATAATTCTACACAAAAGACAATCGCTTCGTTAACAGCAGTTAACTTGCCAGCTGGTGTCGGAATAGAAATCAAACAAATCTAATAGGTTTATGATTTCTTCAAAAAGCACTCACGGTTTAATTCGGGTAATTTGATTGTGCTTGATAAGATGGTTATCGAAATCCAAATTATCCTTACAGAATAATACAAGTTGACGCTTTTTTTAAAGCTAGACAGTAGAACCACGAGGTCAAGTTGTCAACCAATATATTATTTGATGGAGGTAAAAACAATGTCAGGAATTTTAGCAAAGAAAATTGGAATGACTCAAATATTTGAGGATGGAAAATTCATTCCAGTAACAGTTGTTGAAGCTGGTCCTAACTATGTTCTTCAAAAGAAGACTGTAGAAAATGATGGATACACAGCTCTGCAATTAGGATTTGATGAAAAAAAAGAAAAAAACACTACTAAACCAATTATGGGAATCTTCAAGAAAGCAGGAGTTAATCCTCAAAGATTTGTAAAAGAATTAAGAGTGGATTCTGTAGAAGGTTTTGAACTTGGTCAAGAGATCAAAGCTGATGTCTTAGCTGAAGTAGAGTATGTAGATATTACTGGTACTTCAAAAGGTAAAGGTACAGCTGGGGTTATGAAAAGACATAATTTCAGTGGAAACAGAGCATCTCATGGGGTTTCTAGAAACCACAGACTTGGGGGATCTATTGGAATGTCATCATGGCCAGGAAAAGTTCTTAAAGGTAAAAAAATGGCTGGACAATACGGGAATGCAACTGTAACTGTTCAAAATTTAAAAGTAGTGAAAGTAGATGTTGAAAATAATCTACTGTTGATCAAAGGTGCAGTACCTGGATCAAAAAACAGTTACATAGTAGTTAAACCAGCAATAAAAAAATAATGGGTTAGTAGATGTGGAAGGAGGAAAATAATGGCAGTTTTAAACATATATGACTTGACAGGAACTCAAACTGGAACTGTTGAAGTTAAAGATACAGTGTTTGGGATTGAACCTAATCAAGCAGTACTTCATGAAGTATTGACTGCAGAATTAGCAGCTGCTAGACAAGGAACTGCAGCTACTAAGACTAGAGCAATGGTTAGAGGAGGGGGAAGAAAACCTTTCAAACAAAAAGGAACTGGTAGAGCAAGACAAGGTACTATCAGAGCTCCACATATGGTAGGAGGAGGAGTTACATTTGGTCCTCACCCAAGATCATATGAGAAAAAAGTTAACAAAAAAGTTAGAAACCTAGCTCTAAGATCAGCTTTATCAGCTAAAGTAGCTAATGGGGATATCCTTGTACTTGATGGTACAATTGATACACCAAAAACAAAAACAATAATAGCTTTAACAAATGCAATAAATGCAACTACAAAGCAATTATTTGTAGTAAATGATCTTGCTGAACAAGCAGATTATAATTTATACTTATCAGTAAGAAATCTTGAAAATGCAGTTGTATTACAACCAAATGAAATTGGTGTATACTGGCTTCTAAAACAAGAAAAAATAATTCTTACTAAAGAGGCACTAACTACAATAGAGGAGGTGCTTGGATAATGACATCATATGATATAGTAAAAAAACCTGTAATAACTGAAAAAACTGAAACACTTAGAAGAGAGTACAACAAGTACACTTTCGAAGTGAGCCCAAAAGCTAATAAGATTCAAATCAAAAAAGCAATTGAGGAATTATTTAATGTAAAAGTTGAAACAGTATCAACTCTTAACAGCAAACCTGTTACTAAAAGACATGGGATGAAACTTTATAAAACTCAGGCTAAAAAGAAGGCAATCGTTAAATTAGCTCAAGGAAATACAATAACTTACTTTAAAGAAGTATAAAATACTGTAAAACGGCTAAAGATATATATAGGTCTAAACGGAGGTTAAGCAAAAATGGCTATTAGAAAAATGAAAGCAATGACTAATGGAACAAGACATATGTCTAGATTAGTCAATGAAGATTTAGATAATGTAAGACCTGAAAAGTCTTTAACTGTACCTTTAAAATCTGCTTATGGTAGAGACAACTATGGACACAGAACTTGTAGAGACAGACAAAAAGGACACAAAAGACTTTACAGAATTATCGACTTCAAAAGAAATAAACTTGATGTACCAGCTAGAGTAGAATCTATTGAGTACGATCCAAACAGAACAGCTAATATTGCTCTTTTATTCTATGTAGATGGAGAAAAAAGATATATACTAGCACCTAAAGGATTAAAAAAAGGTGATATGGTTATGGCAGGATCTCAAGCTGAGATCAAACCAGGAAATGCACTTAAAATAAAAGACATGCCAGTAGGGGTTCAAATTCATAATATTGAACTACAAAGAGGAAAGGGTGGACAATTAGTAAGATCCGCAGGAACAGCAGCAAGACTTGTTGCTAAAGAAGGAACTTACTGTCACATAGAGTTACCATCAGGTGAACTTAGATTAATTCACAGTGAATGTATGGCAACTATCGGAGAAGTAGGAAATTCTGAACATAGCTTAGTTCAAATCGGTAAAGCTGGAAGAAACAGAAATATGGGTAAAAGACCTCATGTAAGAGGATCTGTAATGAACCCTGTTGATCACCCTCATGGAGGAGGAGAAGGTAAGAATCCAGTAGGTAGAAAAGCTCCTTTAACACCTTGGGGTAAACCTGCAATGGGTGTTAAAACTAGAGGTAAGAAAACTACAGATAAATTTATCGTAAGAAGAAGAAACGATAAATAATTTTCGAGAGGAGGCTAATAGGTAATGGCTAGATCATTAAAAAAAGGACCTTTCTGTGACCATCACTTAATGAAAAAAGTTGAAGATGCAGTTGCAAATGAAAACTTAAAAACAGTAATTAAAACTTGGTCAAGAAGATCAACTATATTCCCTAATTTCATTGGAATCACTTTTGGTGTATACAATGGTAAAAAGCACATACCTGTTCACGTAACTGAGCAAATGGTTGGACACAAACTAGGTGAGTTTGCGCCAACTAGAACTTACTACGGACATGGTGTGGATAAAAAGAAGAAAAAATAATAATATAAAATACTAAATTTTATTGATGTATTAAGATAAAGGAGGTTGGACTAGTGGAAGCTAGAGCAATAACTAGATTCGTAAGATTGTCTCCTAGAAAAGCTAGGTTAGTAGCTGACTTAGTAAGAGGAAAATCAGCGCTAGAAGCATTAGATATTCTAGAGTTTACAAACAAGAAAGCAGCTAGAGTAATAAAGAAAACATTAGCATCAGCTGTTGCTAATGCAACTAACAACTTCAAAATGGATGAAGACAAGTTAGTAGTTTCAACAATAATGATTAATGACGGACCAGCTCTTAAAAGAATAATGCCTAGAGCTATGGGAAGAGCGGATATAATCAGAAAACCAACAGCTCACATTGTAGTGGCAGTTTCTGAAAAGTAGTTTAAGGAGGTAAGACTGTGGGACAAAAAGTAGACCCTAGAGGACTAAGATTGGGAATAACAAGATCTTGGGATTCTAACTGGTATGCAGATAAGAAGGAATACGCTAAGTACTTCCATGAAGATGTAAAAATCAGAGAACTTATCAAGAAGAACTACTTCCATGCAGGGATATCGAAGGTAAAGATCGAAAGAACTTCTCCTTCTAATGTAGTTGTTCTTGTTTATACTGCGAAAGCAGGTATAATCATAGGAAGAAAAGGTGCTGAGATAGATAATCTTAGAGTATTGCTTG
This sequence comes from Fusobacterium sp., assembly GCF_032477075.1. Lineage (NCBI taxonomy): Bacteria > Fusobacteriati > Fusobacteriota > Fusobacteriia > Fusobacteriales > Fusobacteriaceae > Fusobacterium > Fusobacterium sp. The sequence continues at coordinate 4,870 of NZ_JAWDXO010000026.1, forward strand.
AAAAATTAACTGGTAAAAAAGTAACAGTTAAAGTTCAAGAAGTAAAAGAATTCAACAAAGATGCTGTACTTGTTGCAGAAAACATTGCTACTTCAATAGAGAAAAGGGTAGCATATAAAAGAGCTGTAAGCCAAGCTATTATGAGAGCTATGAGAGCTGGAGCTAAAGGAATCAAAGTTATGGTTTCAGGAAGACTAAATGGAGCAGAAATTGCCAGAGCTGAATGGGTAGTTGAAGGTAAAGTTCCTTTACATACATTAAGAGCTGATATTGATTATGCAGTAGCAACAGCTCACACTACTTATGGAGCACTAGGAATAAAAGTATGGGTTTTCCATGGTGAAGTTCTTCCAACTAAAAGGGAAGGAGGAGAAGCGTAGTCATGTTAATGCCAAAAAGAACAAAACATAGAAAAATGTTTAGAGGTAGAATGAAAGGTACTGCTCAAAGAGGAAATACTGTAGCATTCGGAGATTACGGACTACAAGCTCTTGAGCCACACTGGATTACTAATAGACAGATAGAATCATGTAGGGTTGCTATCAACAGAACTTTTAAGAGAGAAGGAAAAACTTTTATCAGAATATTTCCAGATAAACCAATTACAGCTAGACCAGCTGGAGTGAGAATGGGTAAAGGTAAAGGAAATGTTGAAGGTTGGGTAGCAGTTGTAAAACCTGGAAGAATCATGTTTGAAGTTTCAGGAGTAACTGAAGAAAGAGCAATGGTAGCTTTAAGAAAAGCTGCAATGAAACTTCCAATCAATTGTAAAATCGTAAAAAAAGAGAATGGTGGTGAAAACTAATGAGAGCTAAGGAAATAAGAGAAATGTCTACTGAAGACTTAGTTGTTAAGTGTAAAGAGCTTAAGGAAGAATTATTCAACCTAAAGTTCCAACTTTCATTAGGTCAACTTACTAACACTGCTAAAATTAGAGAAGTTAGAAGAGAAATTGCTAGAATTAACACAATCTTAAATGAAAGATAATCTCGTTCAGTTTATAGGTGTTTTGATTCTTAGGAAGAGGAGGTTAATGTCTTGAGAAACGAAAGAAAAGTTAGAGAAGGAATAGTTGTTTCTGACAAGATGGATAAAACAATTGTTATAGCAATAGAAACAATGACTTTACATCCTATCTATAAAAAGAGAGTAAAAAGTACTACTAAGTTTAAAGCTCACGATGAAAATAATGTAGCTCAAACTGGAGATAAAGTAAGAATTATGGAAACTAGACCATTATCAAGAGATAAAAGATGGAGACTAGTAGAGATTGTCGAGAAAGCTAGATAATTCCAATTATTGTGAGAGGAGGATATTTTAATGGTACAACAACAAACTATCCTTAATGTTGCTGACAACTCTGGAGCTAAGAAACTTATGATTATAAGAGTTCTTGGTGGATCTAAAAAAAGATTCGGAAGAATTGGTGACATCGTTGTCGCATCAGTTAAGGAAGCAATCCCTGGTGGAAACGTTAAAAAAGGTGATGTAGTAAAAGCTGTAATAGTTAGAACAAGAAAAGAATTAAGAAGAGAAGATGGATCATATATAAAATTTGATGATAATGCAGGAGTTATAATCAATACTAACAATGAACCAAAAGCAACAAGAATATTTGGACCAGTTGCAAGAGAGCTAAGAGCAAAAAACTTTATGAAAATAGTATCTCTAGCTCCTGAAGTAATCTAATAAGAGAGGAGGCTAATAGTCGTGGCTAAACCTAAGATCAAATTTGTACCTGAATCATTACATGTAAAGACTGGAGATTTAGTATATGTTATCTCTGGAAAAGACAAAGGTAAAACAGGTAAAGTTGTAAAAGTATTCCCTAAAAAAGGGAAGGTAGTAGTTGAAGGAATAAACATGATTACTAAACATATGAAGCCAACTCCAATAAACCCACAAGGTGGAGTTGTAACTAAGGAAGCTGCTATATTCTCATCAAAAGTTATGCTTTTTGATGAAAAAGCAGGAAAACCTACAAGAGTTGGTCATAAAGTAGTAGATGGTAAAAAAGTAAGATACTCTAAAGTATCTGGAGAAGTTCTATAAGAAGGGAGGAAAACGTAAGTGTCTAAATACGTTTCTAGATATCATAAATTGTATAACGATGTTATAATTCCAGCTCTTATGAAAGACTTAGGAATCAATAACATTATGGAATGTCCAAAACTAGAAAAAATAGTTGTAAACATGGGAGTGGGAGAAGCTACTCAAAATGTAAAATTAATAGATGCAGCTATGGGAGATTTAACTATCATCTCTGGACAAAAACCAGTAGTAAGAAAAGCTAAGAAATCTGAAGCTGGATTTAAGTTAAGAGAAGGAATGCCAATCGGAGCAAAAGTTACTTTAAGAAAAGAAAGAATGTACGACTTTTTAGATAGATTAGTGAATGTAGTTCTTCCAAGAGTAAGAGACTTCGAAGGAGTTCCAGCTGACGCATTTGATGGAAGAGGAAACTACTCTCTAGGATTAAGAGATCAATTAGTTTTCCCTGAAATTGAATTCGATAAAGTTGATAAACTTTTAGGAATGTCTATCACTATGGTTTCTTCTGCAAAAGATGACGAAGAAGGAAGAGCTTTACTTAAGGCGTTTGGAATGCCTTTCAAAAAGTAATAGTGAGGAGGGTAAGGAATAGATGGCAAAGAAGTCAATGATCGCTAGAGATGCTAAAAGAGCTGAACTAAGTGATAAATATGCTGAAAAAAGAGCAGAACTTAAAAAGAGAGTTGCAGAAGGAGATATGGAAGCTATGTTTGAATTAAATAAACTTCCAAAAGATTCTTCAGCAGTTAGAAAAAGAAATAGATGTCAGTTAGACGGAAGACCAAGAGGATTCATGAGAGAATTTGGAATTTCAAGAGTAAAATTCAGACAGCTTGCAGGAGCTGGAGTTATACCAGGAGTAAAGAAATCATCTTGGTAATTTGATAGGAAGGAGGATTTTCGTAGATGTATTTAACAGATCCAATCGCTGATATGTTAACAAGAATCAGAAATGCAAATGCAGTAATGCATGAAAAAGTAGATATACCTCATTCAACTTTAAAAGATAAAATAGCTGAAATTCTTAAGGAAGAAGGTTATATTGCAAATTATAAAGTTGTTACTGATGGGAACAAAAAAAATATAAGAGTGTACTTAAAATATGATGGTAAAGACAGAATTATCAAAGGAATAAAAAGAATTTCTAAACCAGGTAGAAGGGTGTATTCTTCAGTTGAAGACATGCCAAGAGTTTTATCAGGACTAGGAATTGCTATTGTATCCACTTCTAAGGGAATCGTTACTGACAGAGTAGCTAGAAGAGAAAACGTAGGTGGAGAAGTACTTGCATTTGTTTGGTAATTAAAACTTAGGAGGTGTCTAGTAAATGTCAAGAGTAGGTAAAAAACCTATTGTTGTGCCTTCTGGAGTTGAAGTTACAGTTAATGGAAATGAAGTTACTGTAAAAGGTCCTAAAGGTACTTTAAAGAAAGAATTTAACAAAGAATTAATAATAAAACATGCAAAAGAAGAAAAACATCATGAAAGTTTGAACGAAATCGTTATTGAAAGACCGAATGATTTACCAGAAGTTAGAGCTATACATGGAACAACTAGAGCTTTATTAAACAACATGGTAGTAGGAGTTTCAGAGGGATTTAAGAAAACTTTAAACCTAGTAGGGGTTGGATACAGAGCTGCTGAAAAAGGAAAAGGATTAGAATTATCTTTAGGGTTTTCTCATCCTGTAGTTATTGATGAGATTCCTGGAATCAAATTCACTGTAGAAAAAAATACTACTATCCATATTGAAGGAATTGAAAAAGAAGTAGTAGGTCAAGTAGCAGCTAACATCAGAGCAAAAAGACCACCTGAACCATATAAAGGAAAAGGTGTTAAATATTCTGATGAAGTTATTAGAAGAAAAGAAGGTAAAAAGTCGTAAGGTAGCTTAACTATAAGGAGGTAAGACAGTTGTTTAAGAAGGTAGATAGACAAGCTGTAAGAACAAGAAAGCATTTATCAATCAGAAGTAAAATTTCTGGTACAGCTGATAGACCAAGACTTTCTGTATATAGATCAAACAACAATATCTTTGCTCAATTAATCGACGATGTGAATGGAGTAACATTAGTTTCTGCATCTACAATAGATAAAGAATTAAAAGCAAATATTGCAAATGGTGGAAATGTTGAAGCTGCAAAAACTGTTGGTAAAGCACTTGCAGAAAGAGCAACAGGAAAAGGGATAACAGCTATAGTATTTGATAGATCTGGGTATAAATACACAGGAAGAATAGCCGCTCTTGCAGAAGCAGCTAGAGAAGCAGGATTAAGCTTCTAAATCTTTAGAGAGAGGAGGATTTCACTTGTCTAAGTTAGCAAATAGAGAAGAAAAACAATATCAAGAAAAATTATTGAAAATTTCAAGAGTTTCTAAGACAACTAAAGGGGGAAGAACAATATCTTTCTCAGTTTTAGCAGCAATTGGAGATGGAGAAGGAAAAATTGGATTAGGATTAGGGAAAGCAAATGGTGTACCTGATGCTATAAAGAAAGCTATTGCTTCTGCTAAGAAAAATATGGTAGAGGTTTCTTTAAAAGGAAAAACTATTCCTCATGAAATCATTGGAAAATGGGGTGCAACAGCTTTATGGATGGCACCTGCATATGAAGGAACTGGGGTAATTGCTGGATCTGCAGCAAGAGAAATATTAGAACTTGTAGGAGTTCATGATATTTTAACAAAAATAAAAGGTTCAAGAAATAAGCATAATGTAGCAAGAGCTACTGTTGAAGCATTGAAAATGTTAAGAACAGCTGAAAAAATAGCTGCTCAAAGAGGAAAAGAAGTTAAAGATATCTTAAGCTAGGAGGGAATTTAGATGGTAAAGCTTAGAATAGAGCTTGTGAAAAGCATAATCGGAAGAAAGCCTAACCACATAGCAACTGTAAAGTCGCTAGGGCTTAAGAAGATGAACGATGTAGTGGAGCATGTAGAAACTCCTGAGTTAAAAGGAAAACTAGCTCAAGTTTCTTACTTACTTAAAGTAGAGGAGGTGCAAGCATAAGATGAAATTAAATGAATTAATGCCTTCTGTACCTAGAAAAGCTAGAAAAAGAGTTGGAAGAGGAGAATCTTCAGGATTAGGAAAAACATCTGGAAAAGGAAGTAATGGACAAAACTCGAGAGCGGGTGGAGGAGTAAAAACTTACTTTGAAGGTGGACAAATGCCTATCTATAGAAGAGTTCCAAAAAGAGGTTTCTCAAATGCTATATTCAAAAAAGAATATGCTTTAATAAGCTTAGATTTATTGAATAAATTTGAAGATGGAGCAGTAGTTACTCCTGAAGTTTTATTCGAAAGTGGATTAGTAAGAGACTTAAAAGATGGAATCAAAGTGCTAGGAAATGGATCACTTGATAAAAAAGTAACTGTTAAAGCTCATAAAGTTTCTGGATCAGCTAAAGCTGCTATTGAAGCAAAAGGTGGATCTGTAGAAATATTAGAAGTTAAAACATTTGCTGATGTTGCTGGAAACAACAAATAGTTTTTATTGTTAGTTTGAGAAGCGAGGTGAAGTTGTTTTGACTTTGATGGAAAAATTTTATGCAAAATTGAATAGTATTAGGAAAATTCCTGAGTTAAGAGATAGAATTATCTTCACCTTGTTAATGTTCTTAGTTGCTAGAGTTGGAACATATATTCCAGCTCCTGGCATAGATGTAGATAGACTTGCAACTATGACAGCACAAAGCGATATATTGGGATACATTAATATGTTTTCAGGTGGAGCTTTTAAAAGAGTTTCTATTTTCGCTCTGGGTATTGTACCTTATATTAATGCTTCAATCGTTTTCAGCCTTTTGGCTGTAATCATTCCTAAAATTGAAGAGATTCAAAAAGATGGAGAAGCAGGAAGAAACAAGATCAATCAATGGACGAGATACTTGACAATAGCTATTGCTATAGTTCAAGGTTTTGGAGTGTGTATGTGGCTTCAGTCTGTAGGACTGGTTACTACACCAGGAACATTGTTCTTCTTGACTACAGTAGTTACTTTAACTGCTGGTACTGTTTTCCTTATGTGGATAGGAGAACAGATATCGATAAAAGGAATAGGAAATGGGGTTTCATTACTTATCTTCTTGAATGTAATATCTGGAGGACCATCTAGTGTAGTTCAGACAATTCAAACAATGAAGGGAAGTAAATTCCTTATACCAGTACTTATCCTTATAGCAGGAGCGGCAATAATTACAGTAGCAGGGATAGTAATTTTCCAATTAGGACAAAGAAAAATACCTATTCACTATGTAGGAAAAGGATTTAGTGGAAAAGGTGGAATGGGACAAAACTCATATATACCTTTAAAACTTAACAGTGCAGGAGTAATGCCTGTTATCTTCGCATCAGTAGTTATGATGATACCATCAGTAATTATAAATGCAATACCTTCACAATATACTTTTAAAACTACATTGGCGATGGTATTCAGCCAAAAACATCCAGTATATATGATAGTATATGCAGCAGTAATAATATTTTTCTCGTTCTTCTATACAGCTATAGTTTTCGATCCTGAAAAGGTTGCTGATAACTTAAAGCAAGGTGGAGGAACTATTCCAGGAATAAGACCTGGAAATGAAACTGTTGAGTATTTAGAAGGTGTCGTAACAAGAATAACTTGGGGTGGTGCTTTCTTCCTAGCAATCATATCTATACTCCCATATACACTTTTTACTGCCTTTAATCTTCCAGTATTTTTTGGAGGAACAGGTATAATAATTGTAGTTGGAGTTGCAATAGATACTGTTCAGCAAATAAATGCTCATCTTGTTATGAGAGAATATAAAGGGTTTATATAAAGCTTTATATAAATAAAGACACAGCTTTGCAAGTTGTGTCTTTTTTGTTTTTGAATATTTGACACAAGGAAAAAATTAAAATATAATTTATAGAAAAGAATCGTAAGTGAGGTAAAATAATGATAAAATTTACAGATGAGGATATAAAATTTATAAATGAAAATTTTGATGAAGCCTATGATATACTTCATATGTATGATGTGGAAGGAGTACTCATAACCATTGCTAAATTTATAGCTGCTTACTGTTATGATGCTGAATATGAACTTACAGAATTAGGAGAAACTGCTCAGTCAGTATATACAAGAATATATGAAAATAATAGAGAAGTCCTTGAGAAATAAGAAATTTGATTTTAATTATAATTACTAAAAGTATATATTATAGAAAAAATTGTAAGATATAAAGATGAAAATAGTGAATTTGTTGATATAAAAATAATGACAATGAGAACAGAAATAAAGTTTTAAATTAAAAAAAATATATTAAAAAGAAAAGAGCAATAAACTCCGAAATATATCATAAAAGAAGATATACTATGGAGGTAATTATGAAAATACTATTTTATGACACAAAACCATATGACAAAGAATTTTTTAATAAATATAATAAAGATTATGGATTTGATATAAAATATCTGACTGGCAAATTAACTGAAGAAAGTGCTGATCTTGCAAAAGGATATGATATTATTTCTATTTTTGTCAATGATACTGTAGATAAAAAAGTAATAGATATACTTGCAGAATGTGGTGTAAAACTTATAGCTATGAGATGTGCAGGATATAATAATGTATCTTTAAAAGATATAGAAGGAAGAATAAAGGTAGTGAGAGTACCAGCTTATTCACCATATTCTATTGCAGAATATACTATGGGAATGATAATGACATTAAACAGAAAGATCCATAAAGCATACATTCGTACAAGAGAGGGAAACTTCTCAATAACAGGACTCATGGGATATGATCTGCATAAAAAAACAGCAGGAATAATAGGAGCAGGGAAAATAGCTCAGATATTAATAAAGATACTGAAAGGATTTGGAATGAGAGTCATAGCTTATGATCCATATCCCAATTATGAAAAAGCAAAAGAATTAGGATTTGAATTTACTGATTTAGATACTTTATATAAAGAATCAGATATAATATCTTTGAATTGTCCCTTGACTAAGGAAACTAGATATATGATAAATAGAAATTCCATGAATAAAATGAAAGATGGAGTAATGATAGTAAATACAGGTAGAGGAATGCTGATTGATACTGTAGATTTAATAGAAGCATTGAAAGATAAGAAAATAGGAGCTGCTGCATTAGATGTATATGAAGAAGAAGCAGATTATTTTTTTGAAGATTATTCAAATATGGTAATAGAGGATGACATACTGGGAAGACTTCTCTCATTTAATAATGTACTTGTAACATCACATCAAGCTTTTTTCACTAAAGAAGCAGTAGAAGAAATAACTAGAGTGACTATGGAAAATATAAAAAGCTTTCTAGAAGGAAAGCCTTTGGAAAATGAAGTAAAATATATGGAAAAATAGAATTATTAAATAAATTATATAAATCTAAAAATTTCAGGAGATTTATTTTTTATTAAAACTCTGATAGAGAATTTAAACTGTCAGAGTATTTTTTTATCAATTGGATTTTTTATTAGTATAATTAGAACAAGTATAAAATTGGATATTAACATTAACAATATTAACAATTTTTATTTAAATCTTTTATATATTTTTTTATCATTATATTTCATAAATAAATTTCTGAATTCTATTATTTCCATTTCATTGTTAAAAACTCTTTTTGGAATTAAAGTATACATTTCTTTTGAATGAATTATGTAAAAGAAATTTTCATTTTCCCATAGAGCTTCATAAAAATTCCATTCCAACTCAGAATTGATATCATTAGTTTTAAATAATATTTTGTTGTCTCTAAATTCAAGATGATATTGTTGCTTAAATTTATCAATCTTATCATAAAACATTCCAGGCTGGAAAATATATAATACTGCAAAAATGACAGAAACAACAAAAAGAAGTACACTAAGAACAATAGACATTGTAGAAAATCCATTATTAATAAATAAATATAAAGTAAAAAGTATAAGAAGTCCAATTAAGATTAAATCTAATTTTTTTACTGTTTTGTTCATAAAAAGGTATTTTCTTCTTGATTTTATGTATTCATCTCGTGTATATTTAAAATTAATTATCATAATTTTCTCCTTTTAATCAATATATTTATATAATATCATTTAATGAAAAATATGTATACGAATAATAATAAAAATATGCAAGATTGAATTTATGCAAGGATTGCTATATAATTCTATAAGAAAACTAGAATAAGGAGAGAATATGAAAAATAAGAAAGAAATAAGAAGTTATATAAATAAATTTAGACTTTTTTGGACAATGTGTTTAGGTATGTGCTCTTTAATACTTTTAGTTTTTGGAATAAAAAGCAGAATATGGGAAGCTGGAATTTCAATAATAACCAAGGTTTTATTTGTAATACTTGTAATATGGTGGATGATTCCATTAATAAAATATCTGGAAAAATATCAAGAGATAACAATAGATGAAGAAAATATTCAAGCTGATGCATTATTTAAAAGAAAGAAAATTATTATAAAAAAGGACAGAATATCTTCTATAAATATTGGAAATTTAACTATAGGAAAGAAAATTTATAATATATTTACAATAAAAAGTAAGGATGGAGAAGAAATAATATTATCTGGTTTGGAAATAAAGAATATAAGTGAATTAACAAGAGCTATCGGAAAGAAATTACCATTATCAAAAATAGAGAAAGTTGAAAGAGATATAATGTGAAAATAATAGACATGTAAAAATAACTGATTATACAGAAAAAATGAAGCATCTGTTTTATAAAATAGTGCATTTTTTGCTTAATTATTGTATAATAGTAAGGTAATAAAAAAATATTTTAAGGAGATGTTGTATATGAATATTATGTTATTTGGTGCCCCTGGTGCAGGAAAAGGAACACAAGCTAAATTCCTTATTGAAAAATATGGAATTCCTCAAATATCTACTGGAGATATTTTGAGAGCTGCTATAAAAGAAGGAACTGCTATGGGCCTTGAAGCAAAAAAATTCATGGATGAAGGAAAATTAGTTCCAGATTCAACAATCATTGGAATTATTAAAGACAGATTGTCACAAGATGACTGTAAAAAAGGATTTATACTTGATGGCTTTCCAAGAACCCTTCCTCAAGCTGAAGCATTGGAAGTTTTGATGAAAGAAATGGGAATTAAATTGGATAAAGTTATTTCTTTAAATGTACCAGATGAACTTATCCTTGAAAGAATTGTTGGAAGAAAAGTATGCCCAGTATGTGGAGCCTCATATCATGTCAAATTTAATCCCCCAAAAGTAGAAGGAAAATGTGACTTATGTGGAGCACATTTAATTACAAGAAAAGATGACAATGAAGAAACTGTGACAAAAAGATTGAATGAATATCATTCTCAAACAGCTCCATTGTTCGATTTTTATCAATCAAGAGGGATACTTGTTGATATAGATGGAACTAAAAAAATGGAAGATATAACAAAAGAGATATTTGATATTCTAGGATAGTATATTTTTAGAAAAGGAGTTGAGATGTCGCTTATAAAAAGTTTGGAAGATATAGAACAGATAAAAAAATCTAATCAGATTATAGCAAGATTATATAGAGATGTACTGCCAAAATATATTAAAGCAGGAATATCTACTAGAGAAATAAATGAAATAGTAGAAGATTATATAAGATCACAAGGGGCAAGGCCAGCATGTATTGGAGTAGAAGGATTATATACTCCATTTCCAGCAGGGACATGTATATCTGTCAATGAGGAAGTTGTTCACGGAATACCAGGAGACAGAATTCTCCAAGAGGGAGATATAGTCAGTATAGATACTGTTACAGAATTAAATGGATTTTATGGGGATTCAGCAATAACATTTCCAGTAGGAAAGATAGATGAAGAATCTAAGAGACTTCTGGAAGTTACTGAAAAATCAAGAGAAATTGGTATTGAAATGGCTGTAGTAGGTAATAGAATAGGAGATATTGGACATGCTATTCAAAGCTATGTAGAAAAAAATGGATTTACAGTGGTGAAAGATTTTGCTGGACATGGTGTGGGACATGCTATGCATGAAGATCCTATAATTGCCAATTTCGGAAGAAAAGGCAGAGGAATCAAAATTGAGAATGGAATGGTTCTTGCAATAGAACCAATGGTAAATGTGGGTACATACAAAATCAATATAAAAGAGGATGGATGGACAATAGTAACTAAAGATGAAAAAAGGTCTGCACATTTTGAACACTCAATAGCAATCGTTGATGGAAAACCGATTATATTAAGTGACTTAGATTAGGAAAAAAAACCAAGAAAATACTAGACTTTTTATATTTTTAGTGATATAATGATTTGAAGTTCTGTTCGATAGGAGGAATTATGTCGAAAAAAGATGTTATCGAATTAGAAGGTACTATTTTAGAGGCCCTTCCAAATGCAATGTTTAAAGTTGAATTAGAAAATGGGCATACTATTTTAGGCCACATTTCTGGTAAGATGAGAATGAATTATATTAAAATTTTACCTGGAGATGGAGTAACTGTACAAATCTCTCCTTATGACTTGTCAAGGGGTAGAATCGTATACAGGAAAAAAAATTAATTAATCACGAAAGGAGGCAGATTAATGAAAGTAAGAGTATCAGTTAAACCTATTTGTGACAAGTGCAAAGTTATCAAAAGACATGGAAAAGTAAGAGTGATTTGTGATAATCCTAAACACAAACAGGTTCAAGGGTAATTTTAAGAGAGTTTGATTAAAAAAGTACTGATAATGGAGTGCTGTAAAGATATGGTGAGCTGTAGAGCCATCCCCAAAATAGGAATTGGGACATATCGAGGAAAGTATTTAGTTGGTTAATATACCAGCAAAATATATAAATTTTCGAAAGAGGAGGAAATAATTTTGGCTAGAATAGCAGGAGTAGATATCCCAAGAAATAAGAGAGTTGAGATAGCTTTAACTTACATTTACGGAATTGGAAAACCAACTTCACAAAGAGTATTGACTGAAGCTGGAGTTAATTTTGACACAAGAGTGAAAGATTTAACTGAAGAAGAAGTAAATAAGATCAGAGCCATTATAGAAACTGTTAAGGTAGAGGGAGATCTTAGAAAAGACGTAAGACTTTCTATTAAAAGACTTATGGATATCAAATGTTACAGAGGATTAAGACACAAAATGAATCTACCTGTAAGAGGACAAAGTTCAAAAACTAATGCAAGAACTGTTAAAGGTCCTAAAAAACCAATCAAAAGATAATTAGAGCGTTTTAGAAATTTATAGATTAAGTTTATGATCTATTAGCAAGGGAGGTAGCTTAAGTTGGCTAAAAAGAAAGTAGCTAAGATTAAAAAGAAATTGAAAAATATTCCTAACGGAGTTGCCCATATACATTCAACTTTTAACAACACAATAGTTGCTATTACTGATGCAGAAGGGAAAGTTGTAAGTTGGAGATCAGGAGGAACTTCTGGTTTCAAAGGTACTAAGAAAGGAACTCCATTTGCAGCTCAAATTGCAGCTGAACAAGCAGCAAATATAGCTATGGAAAATGGAATGAAAAAAGTAGAAGTTAAAGTGAAAGGTCCAGGTTCTGGAAGAGAAGCTTGTATCAGATCTTTACAAGCAGCTGGATTAGAAGTAACAAAGATTACTGATGTTACTCCAGTTCCACATAATGGTTGTAGACCACCAAAAAGAAGAAGAGTGTAGCCTCACTTTATTTTGAAAAAAGTATTGTGGCAAATTGAATACAAAGGAGGAATATTTAAAAAATGGCAAGAAATAGACAGCCTGTATTGAAGAAATGTAGAGCTCTAGGAATTGATCCAGTAATTTTAGGAGTGAATAAGTCTTCTAAAAGAGGGCCAAGACCAAACGCTAACAAAAAACCTACAGAGTACGCAATTCAATTAAGAGAAAAACAAAAAGCTAAATTTATATACAATGTAATGGAAAAACAATTTAGAAAAATATATGAGGAAGCAGCTAGAAAACTTGGAGTTACTGGTCTGACTTTAATCGAATACTTAGAAAGAAGACTTGAAAATGTAGTTTACAGACTTGGGTTTGCAAAAACTAGAAGACAAGCTAGACAAGTTGTGTCTCATGGTCATGTAGCTGTAAATGGAAGAAGAGTTAATATAGCTTCTTACAGAGTAAAAGTAGGAGATGTAGTATCTATTATAGAAAATTCTAAAAACTTAGATATAATCAAAACTGCTGTTGAAGAATCAAGAGTTCCAGCTTGGTTAGAACTTGATAAAGCAGCATTTTCTGGTAAAGTTATCCAAAATCCAACTAAAGATGACTTGGATTTCGATCTGAATGAATCATTAATAGTTGAGTTCTACTCTAGATAATAAGCCCTTTTAATAGGAGTTGATTTAATGTTAAAAATTGAAAAACATGCAAGGGGTATTAATATTACCGAAGTAAAAGAGAGTGAATTTAAAGGACAATACATTGTTGAACCTTTATATAGAGGCTATGGGCATACTGTTGGTAATGCTTTGAGAAGAGTTTTACTTTCTTCTATCCCAGGAGCTGCTATTAAAGGAGTAAGAATTGAGGGTGTTTTAAGTGAATTTTCTGTTATGGATGGAATAAAAGAAGCTGTAACTGAAATAATCCTTAATATAAAAGAAATCGTTGTTAAAGCCGAGAGTACTGGAGAAAGAAAAATGACTCTTTCTGTTAAAGGACCAAAAATAGTAACAGCTGCTGATATAATACCTGATATAGGAATAGAAATAGTAAATCCTGAGCAAGTTATTTGTACAGTAACTACAGATAGAGAACTTGACATGGAATTTTTAGTTGATACTGGAGAAGGATTTGTAGTATCAGAAGAAATAGAAAGAAAAGACTGGGCTGTAGATTATATAGCTGTTGATGCTATTTACACTCCAATCAGAAAAGTTTCTTACAGTGTACAAGATACTATGGTAGGAAGAATGACTGATTTTGATAAGCTTACTTTAGATATTGAAATTGATGGAAGTATTGAAATCAGAGATGCACTATCTTATGCAGTAGAATTATTAAAATTACATTTTGATCCATTCTTAGAATTAGGAAACAAAATGGAAAATCTGAGAGCAGAAGCTGAAGAGGAAGAAGAAAATCCTGTAAGTCATGCAAAAGATGACAATATTCTTAATACAAAGATAGAAGAACTTGATTTAACAGTTAGATCTTTCAACTGTTTAAAGAAAGCTGGAATAGAAGAAGTTAGTCAGTTGGCTAAATTGTCACTTAACGAACTTCTAAAAATTAAAAATCTGGGAAGAAAATCTTTAGATGAGATCCTAGAAAAAATGAAAGAATTAGGATATGATCTATCTCAGAATGGATCTCCTGAGTAATTAAGATAAGGAGGATAGCTAACTAATGAATCACAATAAGTCATATAGAAAGTTAGGAAGAAGAGCTGACCACAGAAAAGCTATGCTAAAAAACTTAACTATATCTTTACTAAGTGCTGAAAAGATAGAAACTACTGTTACTAGAGCAAAAGAATTAAGAAAATTTGCTGAGAGAATGATAACTTTTGGTAAGAAAAATACTTTAGCTTCTAGAAGAAATGCTTTTGCTTTCCTAAGAAATGAAGAAGTTGTTGCTAAAATATTCAATGAAATAGCTCCAAAATATGCTGAAAGAAATGGTGGATACACTAGAATCATCAAAACATCTGTTAGAAAAGGTGACTCAGCTGAAATGGCTATAATTGAATTAGTTTAATAAGCAATTTATTAGATTAATAGAAATAAGAGGGACTATTTGAGGTTCCTCTTTTTTGCTTATGAATAAAAAGTTCTTGATAATATTGGAGGTGTAAGGTATAATCTAATTAACTGTTCAAGGTTACTGATTGTTTAAAATTGTAGAGCCTTCTCTATAGTTTTCATATCTTCAACGCTGAACGAGAATTTTTTGATTTTTTGGAGGTTATAAAATGCTAAAAGGTACAGTTAAATGGTTTAACAAAGAAAAAGGATTTGGATTTTTAACAAGTGAGGATGGAGCAGATTATTTTGTACACTTCACTGGAATCGTTGGAGAAGGATTCAGAACTTTAGAAGAAGGTCAAGAAGTAACTTTTGAAGTATCAGAAGGAAAAAAAGGACCTATGGCAGTAGAAGTTTCTGCTAAATAGGTTATATCAATATTGATCTGAAAAAAGAGGTCTTTAAAAAGACCTTTTTTTCTTGGCTTAGTAATGTGTATATGCATAATAATAAAATTATATTACTGCATTCTCCCAAATCTCTTTTCTGCTTCCATAACTAAAAGGACAGCGGATTTTCTAAAAAATCTCTGAAAAATAATTATTGACATTGTTTCAAGCATAATGAAAGAAATCTTAAAAGTAATTATATTTTTTATATATTATTGCTGTTTATTATAACAGCGCCTTTATTTTTCATTTCATTTATAGCTTTTTTTGAATCTTCAGGGAATATATCAACTCCTTTGCAACCATCTTCTATTAAATATACTTTATATCCCAATTCTAGAGCATCCAATACAGTAAACTTCACACAATAATCAGTGGCAAGACCCATTATATATAGAGTATCAATATTGTTTTTTTTCAAAATATCATCTAAGGATGTTTTATGTTTTTTCCCGTTATCAAAAAAGGCACTGTATGAGTCAATTTCAGGATTTTCTCCTTTATATACTATATTTTCTATTGGATGGAGTTTAGAGTGAAATTCAGCTCCATTTTCATTTTGAACACAATGAACAGGCCACCATATCTGATAAAGACCATTCAATTGGCCAGCTTCACCTATTTTTTGATCTGAGTTTACAGCAAAACTTTTATGAGAAGATGGATGCCAATCTTTTGTTCCAATTATCATTTCCCCTTTTTCTTTAAAAAGTTCTATAAGTTTATTTGCAATAGGAACTATTGTATCTCCATCTTTAACTTCTAAAGCTCCATTTTTACAAAAATCTTTTTGTATATCAACTAAAATTAATCCATTCATTGTTTCACCTCTGTAAGATATTTTTTAATATATTATATTATAAAGAGAAAGATAAATAAATAGAAAAGTATTTTATAAGAAAAAAGTATTTATCCTCTTAATCTCCTTGAAAATATTGACATTTACTAAAAAGTATGATAAAATAAACCGTTGTTTAAATACACACACTAGTTATTTCTAGGCAAGGTGTCTTTTAAGATGGCTTAGTTTTAAGGCTAGTGGAAGAAAAAAACCAAAATTTAGGAGGAAAAAATGGCAGTAATAACAATGAAACAATTATTAGAAGCTGGAGTTCACTTTGGACACCAAGCAAAAAGATGGAATCCAAAAATGGCTAAATACATTTTTACTGAAAGAAATGGAATCCATGTAATTGATTTACACAAATCTTTAAAGAAAATTGAGGAAGCTTATGCAGTTATAAGAGAAATCGCTGAGAATGGCGGAAAAGTTCTATTTGTAGGAACTAAAAAACAAGCTCAAGAAGCTGTAAAAGAACAAGCTGAAAGATCTGGAATGTACTATGTAAATAACAGATGGCTTGGGGGGATGTTAACTAACTTTGCTACTATCAAAACAAGAATAGACAGATTGAAAGAATTAGAAAAAATGGAAGCAGATGGAACTTTAGATACTGCTTATACTAAAAAAGAAGCAGCTAACTTCAGAAAAGAATTGGTTAAACTTTCTAAAAACCTTTCTGGAATTAAAGATATGAAAGATGTTCCACAAGCTATATTTATTGTAGACTGTAAGAAAGAAACTTTAGCAATTGTTGAAGCAGCTAACTTAGGAATTCCTGTATTTGCAATGATTGATACAAATGTAGATCCTGATTTAGTAACTTATCCAATTCCAGCTAATGATGATGCTATAAGATCAGTAAAACTTATATCTTCAGTTATTGCCAATGCAATTATTGAAGGAAATCAAGGTAAAGAAGTTAAAGAAGTAGCTTCTGAAGAAATCAATGTAGAAGAAGGATCAGCTGAGTAATTTTACATCAACTGAGACATAATTATAGAGGATTTAATAAAAACTATTTTTATTAGGAGGAAGACATGGCAGAAATAACAGCTAGTTTAGTTAAAGAACTAAGAGAAAGAACTGGTGCTGGAATGATGGATTGTAAAAAAGCACTAATGGAAATGAATGGGGATATGGATAAAGCCATAGACTATTTAAGAGAAAAAGGAATTGCAAAAGCAGTTAAAAAAGCAGGAAGAATTGCAGCAGAAGGATTAGTATTTGATGGAATATCAGCTGATCATAAAATGGCCGTATTAATTGAATTCAATTCTGAAACTGACTTTGTTGCTAAAAATGTAGAATTTACAGAGTTTGGTAAAAAATTAGCTCAGATAGCTATAGATAATAAAGCAACTACTTTAGAAGCTTTAAATGCTGTTGAATTTGTACCAGGAAAAACTGTTGCTGTAGCAGTAACTGATTTAATTGCTAAAATTGGTGAAAATATGAATATCAGAAGAATTCATGAAACTATTGCTAAGGATGGATTTGTTGCAACATACAGTCATTTGGGAGGAAAATTAGGAGTTATTGTTGAAATGACTGGAGAGCCTACTGAAGAAAATCTAGCAAAAGCTAAGGATATAGCTATGCATGTTGCAGCTATGGACCCTAAATATTTAGATTCATCTGAAGTTACAACTACAGATTTAGAGCATGAAAAAGAAATTGCTAGAAAACAATTAGAAGCTGAAGGAAAACCAGCTCAAATTATAGAAAAAATATTAATTGGAAAAATGAATAAATTCTATGAAGAAAACTGTTTAGTAGATCAAATCTATGTAAGAGCAGAAAATAAAGAAACTGTTGCTAAATTTGCAGCTCCTCTTAAAGTTGTATCTTTTGCTAGATATAAAGTTGGAGATGGAATAGAGAAAAAAGAAGAAGATTTCGCAGCAGAAGTTGCAGCTCAAATCAAAGGATAATATCAACAAAAGCATAAGGGGATGCATCAGCATCCCCATTTTTTTAAAAAAACATAAATTGTAGGAGGAGAGATGGAGAAGCCTTTTTATAAGAGAGTTTTGTTAAAACTTAGTGGTGAAGCTTTAATGGGAGATCAGGAATTTGGAATATCTTCAGATGTAATATATTCTTATGCTAGACAGATAAAAGAAATCGTTGATCTTGGTGTAGAAGTTTCTATAGTTATTGGTGGAGGAAACATATTCAGAGGAATATCTGGAGCTACTCAAGGGGTGGATAGAGTTACTGGAGATCATATGGGTATGCTTGCTACAGTTATCAATTCACTTGCTTTACAAAATGCAATAGAGAAGCTTGGAGTACCTACAAGAGTACAAACAGCCATAGAGATGCCTAAAATCGCTGAACCTTTTATTAAAAGAAAAGCTCAAAGACATTTAGAAAAAGGAAGAGTTGTAATATTTGGTGCAGGAACAGGAAATCCTTATTTCACAACTGATACAGCAGCAGCTTTGAGGGCTATTGAAATGAATACTGAAGCAGTTTTGAAAGCTACAAAAGTTGATGGTATTTATGATAAAGATCCTGTAAAATATGCAGATGCAGTTAAATATAATGTTGTAACTTATACTGAAGTTTTAAATAAAGATTTGAAGGTAATGGATGCTACAGCTATTTCTCTATGCAGAGAAAATAAATTACCTATTGTTGTTTTTAATTCTCTTGAAGAAGGAAATATAAAAAAGGTTATAATGGGAGAAAAAATAGGAACAGTCGTAGTGGCTGATTAAATCAGGAGGGAAAAGATATGACAGGACAAGATGTAGTTAAATTATGTAATGAAAAAATGGGAAAAGCAATAGAAGCAACAAAACATAAATTTACTTCTATTAGAGCTGGAAGAGCTAGTGTTTCTATGCTTGATAATATAAAAGTTGAACAATATGGATCTGAGATGCCTTTAAATCAAGTAGGTTCAGTTTCTGCTCCAGAAGCTAGACTACTTGTTATTGACCCATGGGATAAATCTCTCATTTCTAAAATAGAAAAAGCTATTATGGCTGCAAATCTAGGACTTACACCAAATAATGATGGTAAAGTTATCAGACTTGTAATGCCTGAACTTACTGCTGAAAGAAGAAAAGAATATGTGAAAATGGCTAAGACAGAAGCTGAAAATGGAAAAGTGGCAGTAAGAAATATAAGAAAAGATGGAAATAATGATCTTAAAAAACTTTCAAAGGATAAAGAAAATCCAATTTCTGAAGATGAAGTAAAAACTTTAGAAAATGAAATTCAAAAAATAACTGATGCTCATATCAAAGCAATAGATGAACTTTTTGCTAAAAAAGAAAAAGAGATTACAACTGTTTAACAATTAATTAAGTAATGCTAAAAAAGAGACTGATTTTTAAAAGGACCAATATTTTAGAAATTTTCTAGTAGAAAGATTAATAATAATTCTTTCATTTTTAAAATTTTTAATTATTAATATCCCTTTTTATTCAGGCTCTTTTTTATATTATATAGAAAAATTTCAATAAATATGGTAAAATTTACTGAATATATCAATGAGGTGATAGATAGTGGAGTCAAGAATTCCAAGTCATATAGCAATAATCATGGATGGAAATGGTAGATGGGCAGAAAAAAGAGGATTGCCTAGGACATTAGGACATAAAGAAGGTGCTGATGTATTAAGAAAGATAATAACTTATGCAGGAAGGATTGGAGTCAAATATCTTACTGTTTATGCTTTTTCAACAGAAAACTGGAAAAGAAGTAAGGAAGAAGTTGATACTTTAATGTTTCTCTTTAAAACATATTTAAAAAATGAAGAAAAAAATATAATGAAAAATAATGTGAGATTTTTGGTATCGGGAAGAAAAGATGGAGTAAGGTCATCACTTCTGGAAGCAATAGAAAAACTTGAAGATAAAAGTAAGGATAATACAGGCCTTATATTAAATATAGCATTTAATTATGGTGGAAGAGCAGAGATAATAGATGCTGTAAATTCTATTCTTAAATTGGGAATAGAGAATATAGATGAAGAAAAATTTTCAAAATATATGTATAATGATATACCTGATCCAGAATTACTCATAAGAACAAGTGGAGAGTTCAGAATATCAAATTTCTTGTTATGGCAGATAGCATATTCAGAAATATATATCACAGATGCATTATGGCCAGACTTTGATGAAAAGGAATTGGATAAAGCTATACAGAGTTACAATGAAAGAGACAGAAGATTTGGAGGAGTAAAAAATGCTTAGTAGAATAATGGTAGCCATAGTGGGAATTCCACTGCTTATCTACATATTATATCATGGAGGCTTTCCTTTGCTTCTTTTTGTAAATGTGATTGTAGGTATGGGAGCTTATGAATTTTATAATATGGCAGAGATGGGAGGAAAAAAACCTCATAAAATAGCAGGAATAATAGGAGCATTACTTATTCCCAATGTGTTATTCTTTAATGAATTAGGAACTTTATCAATAGATGTAACAGGATTATTGGCTTTTTTTGTTATATTTTTAATTGGTTACAGAGTATTTGAGAATAAGGTAGAAAATGCAAGTGTAGATATAGGGGAAACTATTCTAGGAGCATTATATATTTCTATACTTTTTTCTCATGTAATATTGATAAGTTTTCTTCCAAATGGAGGAAAATGGCTTTTAACAGTTCAAATAATGGTTTGGGTATGTGATAGTTTTGCATATTTTACAGGAATGACTATAGGAAGAAAGATATTTAATAGAGGATTCAGCAGTATCAGCCCTAAAAAATCCATAGAAGGCTCGATAGGTGGAACTATATTTACAATAGTTTCTCTGTATTTTCTTGAGAAATATTTTCATCTGCTTAATAATGGTGAACTTGGAATCTCTAACATAGTAATAATAGGAATATTTATAAGTATAATAGCTCAGCTTGGAGATTTAGGTGAATCTATGTTTAAAAGAGAATTTAAAGTAAAGGATTCAGGAAGTATTCTTAAAGGGCATGGAGGTATATTAGATAGATTTGATAGTATGCTTTTTGTAGCACCTACTGTTTACTATCTTTTGAAATTTATAGTATCATAATATAATATCTCATTGGGTGAAAGGATATTTCTGTTCGCCCAATTTTTTTCATAGGAGGAATTTAAAAAATGAAAAGAATAATAGTATTAGGAGCTACTGGAAGTATAGGAACTAATGCTTTAGAAGTAATAAGAAATGCAGGAGAAAAATTTAAAGTGGTAGCCCTAAGTGGTTATAAAAATCATAAACTGCTTTTGGAGCAGATAAGAGAGTTTGCTCCAGAATATGTTGCAGTAGGAACAGAAGAAGGATATAAAGAAATAAAGGCAGAATTTCCAAATATGAAAATATTTTTAGGAGAGGAAGGACTTAGAGAACTTGCCATGTTGAAAGATTATGATATACTTCTTAGTGCTGTCAGTGGAGCTGTAGGAATAGAAGCTACAGTTGAAGGAATAAAAAACAGTAAAAGAATAGCACTTGCCAATAAAGAGACTATGGTAGCTGCAGGTTCATATATAAATCGTCTTCTTGGAGAGTATCCAAAGGCTGAAATAATTCCTGTAGATAGTGAACATTCAGCTATATTTCAATCTCTGTTAGGAGGAAAGAAAAAAGAAGTTGAAAAAATAATAATAACAGCTAGTGGAGGAACTTTCAGAGGAAAGAAAAAAGAAGAATTGAAAAAAGTGAAAGTAGAAGATGCTTTAAGACATCCAAACTGGTCTATGGGTAAAAAAATAACTATTGATTCATCTTCTCTTGTAAATAAAGGACTTGAAGTAATTGAAGCTCATGAGCTTTTTGGAGTTGATTATGATCATATAGATGTTTTAGTACATCCTCAAAGTGTAATACATTCAATGGTGCAATTTAATGATAAGTCAGTGATAGCTCAGCTGGGAGTACCTGATATGAAGCTTCCTATTCAATATGCCTTTACTTATCCTAAAAGAGCAGCAAATACTATATTTGAAGCATTGGATTTTATAAAAGTATCGACTCTTACATTTGAAAGAGTTGATGATGAAACTTTTAGAGGAGTAGAACTTGCATATAAGGCAGGAAAAGCTGGAAAATCTATGCCAGCTGTATTTAATGCAGCTAATGAAGTAGCAGTAGAATTATTTATGAAAGGGAAAATAGGATTTCTCGTTATATATGAAATAATAGAAGAATCTATGGACAGGCATGAATTGGTAGAGATTGATAGTGTAGAAACGGTTAAAAGAGTAGATAAAGAAACAAGAAACTGGGTCTACAGCAAGTATGGAAAATGTAAGGGAGAAAAATAAAATGGGAAAACTTATAGTTATAGAAGGAACAGACTCTAGTGGAAAGGAAACACAGACAAAAAAACTTTTTGAAAGACTCCTAAATGAAAAATATAATATAAAAAAAATATCTTTTCCAAATTATGACAGCCCTGCATGTGAACCTGTAAAAATGTATCTGGCAGGGAAATTTGGAGAAGATCCAATGAAAGTGAATCCTTATCCTATATCAATGATGTATGCAATTGACAGATATGCTTCGTATAAAATGGATTGGGAAAAATTCTATCAAGAAGATGGAATAATAGTAACAGACAGATATGTCACTTCTAATATGGTACATCAGGCCTCTAAAATAATAGATGAAGCAGAAAAAAATATATATTTAAATTGGTTGGATGAATTGGAATATGATAAAATGGATATTCCAAGACCAGATCTTATAATATTTTTAAATATGCCTACAGAAATGGCAATAAAGCTTATGAAAGAAAGAAATAATAAAATAACTGGTGAACAGAGAAAAGATATTCATGAAAGAGATGCAGTTTATTTGGAAAAATCTCATACAAATGCTTGCAATATTGCTAAAAAGTATGGATGGAAAGAGATAAAATGTACAGATGGAGAGAAACTTAAAACTATAGATGAAATAGGAGAAGAGATATATAAATTAGTCAGAAATATCATCTGATAGATGGAGGAAAGAATGAACATATTAATAGCTATTCTGGTTTTGGGAATAATAATATTTATACATGAACTTGGACATTTTCTTACAGCTAAATTTTTTAAAATGCCTGTAAGTGAATTTTCAATTGGAATGGGTCCGCAAGTGTACTCATATGAAACAATAAAAACAACATATTCTTTTAGAGCTATTCCCCTTGGAGGATTTGTAAATATAGAAGGAATGGAAGTAGGAAGTAAAGTTGAAGATGGTTTTAATAGTAAATCACCTTTAGCTAGATTTATAGTACTTTTTGCAGGAGTATTTATGAACTTTCTTCTTGCATTTCTATTGATTTTTTCTATGATTTATTCTCATGGAAAATATATTCAAAATAAAGAAGCTGTAATAGGAAGTGTACTCCCTGAAAGCAAAGGAAGTAAGGTTATTTTTCCAAAAGATAAGATTTTAAAAATAAATGGAATAGAAATAAAGGAATGGAATGATATAGGAAGGGTACTTACAGAAAAAGACCCTAAACTTCCTATACAAGTGGAATTAGAAAGAGATGGTAAGTTAGAAAATATAGATCTTGAGCTTACAGAAGATCCAGAAACAAAAAGATATATTGTAGGAATACTTCCTGAGTATACCATAGAAAAATATGGAGCTGGAGAAGCAGCAAAAGCAAGTTTTTTAAGTTTTAAAAAGATCTTTTCTGATACATTGGGAGGGTTAAAACTTATTGTAAGCGGAAAAGTAAAATCAGAGGAAATAAGTGGACCAATTGGTATAATAAAAGTAGTAGGAGATGCTTCCAAAGAAGGCGTGGGAATATTGATATGGCTCACAGCACTTTTATCAGTGAATGTAGGAATTTTAAATCTTATGCCTCTACCAGCTTTAGATGGTGGAAGAATACTTTTTGTTATTTTAGAACTAATAGGTGTAAAAGTAAATAAAAAGTTTGAGGAAAGATTACATACTGCTGGAATGTTAATACTTTTTGCATTTATTTTTTACATAACAGCAAATGATATTTTTAATTTGACAAGATAGCTGTAATTCAGGGATATAGTACAGTATATTGTAAATTATTAAAAATAGTCTTGAAAAAATACAGATTATCTATTATAATACATTATAATAGAAAACCATAAATTATGAATTATTTTTGAAAGATATATAAAATAGGGAGGCCAAATTATGAAGAATGCTATATTAGCTATTTCAGAGAGAAAGGAAACGTTAAAACAAATAAGAAAAGAACTTTCAGAACAATATGAAATCATAACATTCAATAATCTTTTAGATGCACTGGATATGCTTAGAGAAAGTGATTTTGATATTGTTTTATTAGATGAATATCTGACATGGTTCAATTTTGCAGAAGCTAAAAGAAAATTAAATGGAATTGGAAAAGATTTTGTTGTTGTAGGATTATTAGATGATGAAAATGAAGAATTACTTCAAGAATTAAAAAATGCAGATATTTATAATTATCTAATGAAACCAGTAGAGTTGAGAGAGATGAACAGAATTATAATGCCGGCTCTTAAAAACTTGGAAATATTAAAAGAGAAAAGAAAGCTTGAAGAAAAATTATTAAGTACTGAAGAAGAAAGTGAAATAGTAGGGCAATCTTCAAGAATTAAAGACGTAAAAAATCTTATAGAAAAAGTAGCTGAAAGTGATCTTACAGTTCTTATAACAGGTGAAAATGGAATTGGAAAAGAGCTTGTAGCTAAAGAAATATACAAAAAAAGTGACAGAAGAAAGAACAACTACATAGTAGTAAGTTGTGCATCTATGCCAGAAGAAACTATGGAAAGAGAACTCTTCGGATTTGAAAGAGGAGCTTTTACAGGGGCTAATTCCAGCAAAAAAGGATTATTAGAAGAAGCTGATGGTGGAACTATGTTCCTTGATGATATTTCAGCTATGGATATTAAAATCCAAGCTAAACTTTTAAGAGTTATTGAGTATGGTGAATTGAGAAGAGTTGGAGGAAACAAGACTAGAAGAGTAGATGTCAGATTCATTGTAGCTAGTGATAAAGATCTTAAAGATGAAACTGAAAAAGGAAAATTTAGAAAAGATTTGTACCATAGATTAACTGTGTTTCCAATAGAAGTACCACCATTAAGAGAGAGAAAAGAGGATGTACCTCTTCTTGCTAATTACTTCTTAAATAAAATAGTGAGAGAGCTTCATAGAGATACCCCTGTTATTTCAGGAGAAGCAATGAAGTACTTGATGGAGTATTCATATCCAGGAAATATAAGAGAACTTAGAAATATGATAGAAAGAATGGTAATTCTTTCTACTGATAAGATAATAGGTGTGGAAGACCTTCCGCTTGAAATAAAAATGAAATCTGATACTGTTGAAAATAAAACAGTAGTAGGAGTAGGACCATTAAAAGATATTCTTGAACAGGAAATATACAGTCTTGCAGATGTTGAAAAAGTAGTTATTGCTATAGCATTGCAAAAAACTAGATGGAATAAACAAGAAACTTCTAAACTTCTTGGAATTGGAAGAACTACTCTTTATGAAAAAATTAGAAAATATGGTTTGGATTTTAAATAGAGAGAAGTAAAGTAAATAACAAGAAAGAACTAACTAAAAGAAGGGGGAAAATTACCAGTTTTGGCTGGTAATACATTGATTATGGCAATTAGAAAATTTCGTAAACAAATGAAGCCTATTATCTGGTTGGTGACTATCCTTATGGTATTAGGTGGTGGATATGCTACTTTATCAGGGCTTATAGGAAGTATGAACAGTGGCAGCTCAAATTATGCTTTTAAATTGAATGGAAATAAAATATCTAAATTTGAGGTAGAGAAAACAAAAGCTACAATGATTGATGGATATTCAAGATATCTAGGGGATAAAGTAGATAGAAGTCTTATAGACGTTTTAGCTTTTGATGAGGTTGTAAATAAGAATCTTACATTAGAAATGGCAGGTAAATTAAAAGTTAAAGTTTCTAATGGAGATGTAAATGCCCAATATGATAAAATAGAAAATTCCATTGGAAATAGAGACCAATTTAAAAGAATGCTTCAAGTACAAGGGTATACTAAAAATACTTTCAAAAAAGAGCTGAAAGATAATCTTACAATAGAAAAAACTCTTGCTAAAATACAAGAAGGAATTAATCCTAGTGATGACGAAATAAATAAGTACTATGAAGATAATCTATATATCAGATTTTCTGGAAAACCTTTATCTGATGTAAAGAGTGAAGTAATAACTGATTTAAAACAAACTAAGGGGATAGAAGAATATGTTCTTCTCCTTAATAAAGCCAGAAAGGAAATGAAACTAGAAAATGTTTCAGAAGAATATAAAGCATATGTTGAGAGAAATGAAATGGAAGAGGATGGTTTTGCAGTATCTAATATAGAAATGGCAAAAAGAACTCTTAATAATCTATTTATTACTAATGGTGACAGAGAGAAAGCTAGAGAATTAGCTAAGGAATATTACAAAGCTCAAATAAAATTAGCTAAGATAGCTATTGAAAGAGGAATAAAAGTAGATGAGACACTTCCTCTTGATTATAAATTTGAAGAGTATAAGAAAGGACTTTTTGAAAATATAAAAAATTCATTAAATCCAACTGATATTCAATTAAAAGAATATTTTGAAAAGAATAAACTTGTATATGACACTTTTCCAAGTGCTGATTCATATATAGCTATTTTAAAAGTTGATCCTTCAGCAGAAGACAAAGCAGCAGCAAAAACAAGAGCAGAAGAGTTATTAAAAACTCTTACTCCTGAAAATTTTGCTGAGACAGCAAAAAAGAATTCTGATGGACCAAGTTCACCAAATGGTGGAGATTTAGGATGGTTTTCTAAAAAAGATATGGTTGAACCTTTTCAAAAAGCTGTATTTGCAGGAGAAATAGGAAAAATATATCCAGAACCTGTAGAGACTATTTTTGGACAGCATTTGATATATATAGAAGATAGAAAAGATGATGAAGAAAGAGCTAAAGCAAGTCATATTCTTATTGTTCCTAAAATTTCTGAGGAAACTCTTAATACTAAAAAAGATGAAATAGATGCAGTAAAAGAAAAACTAGCAAATGGTACAATAAATTTTGAAACTCTTTCAAAGGAAAATAAAGATGTCCTTCAAAGTGCTTTATTTTCTAAAATAGATGATGCAGGGTATATTCCAGGACTAGGGTATAATGAATCACTTACAAAATTAATATTTGATACTCCTATAAATAATGTTCAAACAGCTCTTATTGAAGATAAATTCTATATTATTAAGAAAATAAATGAAGTAAAATATAAAGCAGCTGATTTTGTTGAGTTAAAAGATAGAGTTAAAGAAGATTATCTTAATTCAAAAACTCAAGAAGAACTAAAAAAGCTTATTTAGGTAATTGATATACAAAAAGAGAATGACCTAAAATTTTATTTTGGGTTACTCTCTTTTTTATATTCTTATGGAAAAAAATTTGATTATTTCTAAAAAATGTATTATACTAAAGAATAACGGAAAAATATTTTCTGTGTTTTAATATAACTTTTTATTTCCAGAATAAAGATATGTATAAAAGGGAGAGCCTAATGAAGAAATTGAAAACTGAGCATAATAATGAAAATAAAACAGTGATTACAAGTGAGATATAGGTCTGAAGACATAGATATGCTGATAGAAAGCCTCAGAATAGAAGAGGTAGTTGGCGAATTTGTAGAACTGAAAAAATCGGGCTCAAGTTATAAGGGATTATGTCCTTTCCATCAAGATACCTCTCCTTCTTTTATGGTCAGTCCAAGTAAAAATATATGTAAATGTTTTGTTTGTGGGGCTGGGGGAAATCCTATAAAATTTTATTCTGAATATAAAAAGATAAGCTTTATAGAAGCTGTTGAAGAACTTTCTAAAAAATATGGAATACCTATAAAAGGAATCAGAAACAGCAGAAAAAATGAAGAGAATTATGAAAAATACTATAAAATAATGGAAGATGCTCACAGCTTTTTTAAGGAATATATTTTTTCTAATAGTGGAAGAGAGGCTATGGAATATTTGGTATCCAGAAAGCTCAATTCAAAAATTATAAAAGATAATGAATTGGGATTTGCTCCAAATAAATGGAATGAGCTCAATGATTATCTTGTCAGTAAGGGATATGAATTAAAAGATCTGATTGCTTTAGGCCTTGTAAAAGAGAGTGAAAATGGACAGTATGATGTATTCAGAAATAGAATTATATTTCCAATTTATTCTCCAGTAGGTAAAATAATAGCTTTTGGAGGAAGAACCCTTGAAAATAATAAGGAAATTCCTAAATACATAAATTCTCCAGATACACCTATTTTTAAAAAAGGGAAGAATCTATATGGACTGGAACGAGGAAGCATGATTAAGAAAAAAAATTATGCTATGCTCATGGAAGGATATATGGATGTATTATCAGGATATTTATATGGATTTGATGTAGCTTTGGCTCCTTTGGGAACAGCTTTGACTGAGGAGCAGGGAAAACTTCTAAAAAGATATACTTCTAATATAATACTTTCTTTTGACTCAGATGCAGCAGGACAGTCAGCAACTGAAAGAGCTGGAATGATATTGAAGGCATTAGGTTTTAATATCAGAGTTCTAGTTCTGGAAGGAGCAAAGGATCCTGATGAATATTTAAAACTGTATGGAAAAGAAAGTTTTTTAAAGTGTGTGAAAAATTCTGTTGAAATATTTGACTTCTTATTTAAATATTATTCTAAAGAATATGATCTTAGTAATATGATGTCTAAACAGAATTTTATAAATAGATTTAAAGAATTTTTTCAGAGTGTTGAGACTGATCTTGAAAAGAGCTTGTACTTAGACAAGTTATCTAAACAACTAAGCATTGAAAAAGATATACTTAAAGAGACTTTGGTAGTTAAAAATAGGAAAAAATCAAGGAAAGTAGAAGGAATTACAGAAGATATAAGTATATCAAAAGAAGAAACAGCAAGTAAATTAGAAGAACTAACACTTGGACTTATTATAGCTAAAAATGAATATTTTGAATATTTTAAAAATAAGAATATAAAAGGCTCTTTAACTAAAAAAATTTTTCAGTATCTTAAAGAAAAAGATGATGAATCAAATATAGTGAGAGAATTTAAAGATAGTGTTGAATTGACAATATCTGAAACAGAGGAATGGGAAATTATAATCTGTATGGTTATAAATGATTTTTCCAATGATGATAGAACAAATAAATTATTAGAAGAGATATTTATATCTTGGTTTAGGATAGAATTGAAAGAAAAACAAAAGAATAGAGAAAATATTAGTAAAACAATAGAGCTTAAAAGCATCGAATTAAAATTGAATGCAACTAATGATTTTTCAAAAATACTGGATATATATAAAGAATATGAGGAAATAGTTAATCTATAATTTTTTAGAGGAGGCTTCAAATAATGAGAGAGTTTATAAAAAATGAGAAGGTTCTTTCTTTAGTCAGAAAAGCAATGGAAAATAAGTTTATAACTTATGAGGAAATAAATGAAGAATTAAAGAGTGATTTTCCAGTAGAAAAAATTGATCAGCTAATAACAGGAATGATGGAACAAGGGATTGAGATTGTAAGACAAGAAGATTTGGAAAAAGAAAAAAAACTTGCAGCATCTTTAAAAAAAGATGAAGAACTTATTTCAAAAACTCAAAATAAAGAGGAGTTTTCTGATGAAGATGAAATAGATGATATTTTAGATGAAAGAACAGAAGATTTAGATGATTTTGAACATTTTAATCCAGAAGAATTGGAAGAAATAAGTGAAGATGAACTTGTAAGTGATGATTTGTTTAATCTTTCTGGGGATATGAAAGTTGATGAACCTATAAAAATGTATCTTCGTGAAATAGGACAGATACCATTGCTTAGTCATGATGAAGAACTGGAATACGCTAAAAGAGCCTTAGAGGGAGATGAATGGGCAAGTAAACAACTCATAGAAGCCAATCTCAGACTGGTTGTAAGTATAGCTAAAAAGCATACCAATAGAGGACTTAAACTTCTTGATCTTATTCAAGAAGGAAATATAGGCTTAATGAAAGCTGTTGAAAAATTTGAATATAGCAAAGGATACAAATTTTCTACATATGCTACTTGGTGGATAAGACAAGCTATAACAAGAGCTATTGCTGATCAAGGTAGAACAATAAGAATTCCAGTACATATGATAGAAACTATAAACAAAATAAAAAAAGAAGCAAGAATTTATTTGCAAGAAACAGGTAAAGATGCCACTCCAGAAGTTTTAGGTGAAAGACTAGGGATGGAAGTAGATAAAGTAAAAGCTATTCAAGAGATGAATCAAGATCCTATATCTCTTGAAACTCCAGTAGGAAGCGAAGAAGATAGTGAATTAGGAGACTTTGTAGAAGATCATAAAATGCTTAATCCATATGAACTTACAAATAGATCACTTCTTAGGGAACAACTCAATGGAGTATTGAATACTCTTAGCAGCAGAGAAGAAAGAGTTTTAAGATATAGATATGGATTAGATGATGGTTCACCTAAGACATTAGAAGAAGTAGGGAAAATATTTAAAGTGACAAGAGAGAGAATAAGACAGATAGAAGTAAAAGCTTTAAGAAAACTTAGACATCCAAGCAGAAGAAAAAAATTAGAAGATTTTAAAGTATAAAAATTTGAGGGAGCCCCAAGAGATAAATAGAGTTATTTGGGGATTCCCTCATTTTTGCCTGCAAATATTATGGAGGGAATATGCAAATATTAAGTGTCAAAGAACTGGAAAAAGAAATAATTGGTAATTATAAAGATGATGATGATTTTAGAGAATTTTTAGATGAGAATTCAGGTAAAGAGTTGAAGTTTGACAGTCATCATACTGGTTCAAAGGAACCTGAGGATATAAATGAATTCGCAGAGGAAACTGTCATTGATTATCTGGAAGAACTTTCCAATATGGAAGTGATAAGTGATTATGAAGAAGATAATTATTTGAAAGATATAAGGGAATCAGATAAAGAAAAGATAATAGTAAAAAATCTTAATGAAGTAGCTTCTATAGCCTTTAATTATGTAAAAATAGGAATAGGATACATGGACATAGTACAAGAAGGAACAGTTGGACTGATAAAAGCTATTGATTATTTTGATTCTGATAAAAATGGAGATTTTAAAAATTATTCTAAATATTGGATAGCAAGAGAAATTATATTGTATATAGAAAATAAAGTGGAAGATATTAGAAATGAATTTAAAAATTTCTTTAGGAGAAAAAAAGATAATTTTGGAAAAATGCATGAACATGATCATAGAGAGGAGTATCATGATGAAGTACATTTAAAAGAAGAGGATCTTCTTCCTACACTAGAGGCTATTGAGAAAAAGGAAAAAATGGTAGAGAAAAAAATAGATTTTTTTACTTTAGAAAATAGATTAGGTGAGAAACAAATAGAAGTTTTAAATTATTATTTTGGATTTGGGAAAGATAAGAGATATTCTATCTTTGAAATTGAAGATATTTTAAAATTAGAAAATGGGCAGGGAGAAGAATTATTTCAAAGTGCTCTTCTGATACTTTCAACAGTAGAAGGGAAGATGTTTTTATGATAACTAAAAAGATAATAAATTTTCTAGAGGAAAAATATCCTAAAGATAATGCTGAAGAATGGGATAATGTAGGATTGTTAGTTGGTGATAATAATAAAGATATAAAAAAAATTCAGATATCTATAGATGCTACAGAAAAAGCTATAGATTATGCAGTTAAAAATGAAATAGATATGATAATAACTCATCATCCTCTGATATTTAAACCATTAAAATCTATTGTAATGTCTGAACTTCCTGGAAGGAAAGTTATAAAACTTATAAAGAGTGGAATAAATTTATATTCTATTCATACTAACCTTGATTCTTCAAAATCTGGTTTGAACGACTATATTCTTGAATTGCTTGAAATAAAAGAATACAAGATAATAGATATAAATGAAAATGATGAAATGGCAGGAATAGGAAGAATTTATTCTTTAGATAATAAAATAACTATTTCAGAATATGCTGATTTTATTAAAGAAAAAATGAAAATAAAAAATGTAAGAATAATAAGTAGTGATATAGAAACAAATATAAAAAAAATAGCTTTAATCAATGGTTCTGGAATGAGTTATTGGCGAAAAGTAAAGTCTTTAGGAGCAGAACTTTTTATAACTGGAGATATAAGTTATCATGATGCATTAGATGCTAAAGAAGCTGGATTAAATCTTATAGATATTGGACATTTTGAAAGTGAGAATTGCTTTTCAGAACTTTTAAAAGAAAAATTAAGAGAGATGGGATTAGAAATATCAATATTTAATGATGGTCCTATTTTTGAAAATTATTAAGGAGAAAAATTGTGAAAAAAACTTTTTTTATAATAGGAATATTAACAATATTTAATACTTCTTTTGCCAGACTCAATGACAATTTAAAAATTTTTTCTCAAGATGAAAAAATAAAAGTAGAAAGTAAAATAACTGAATTGGAAGATAAGAGGAAACTTCACATATATGTGAATACACTTCCAACAGATGAAGGGTTCAGTGTAGAAGATCCAGAAAAAATTATCATATTAAATATAAAAAAAGATGATTCTGGAAAAGGGAAAATTGAATTAAGTTTTTCAAAAGATATAAATGTAGAAGAATATCAAGAAAGAATAAATCTTGTCTTAGAAAATGCTGAGAATACTTTATCAAAAGGGGAAGCTGGAAATTATGCTATAGAAATTTTAGATGGAATAGATGGAGTGCTGGATAAAGTCAATGTGGAAGAGCCAATAGTTATAGAAGAAGAAATTATTAATGAAGAAAAAAATTCATTTTTTATAGGAATGGGTATTGCATTTTTTGTAATATTTGCTATTATATTAAGAGTGTTTTCAATGAATAAAAAAAGAGACAAGAAAAAATTAAAATAAAAAATAATTTTAAGGTATTAGAGTTGATCGCTGCTTGAGTAATCAAGGAGAGGAAAGTCCGGACTCCACAGAGCAAGAGGGCAGCTAACAGCTGCTAAAGGTAACTTTAAGGAAAGTGCCACAGAAAACAAACCGCTATATTTATATGGTAAGGGTGAAAAGGTGGTGTAAGAGACCACCAGTTTCTTAGGAGACTAAGAAAGCTAGGTAAACCCCCTCTGGAGCAAGGCTAAATAGGAAAGTAGAAAGGGCTGCTCGTCCTCTTTCAGGGTAAGCTGCTTGATACCATAAGCAATTATGGGGTTAGATAAATGATCAGCAAATACAAAACCCGGCTTATTTAATGCCTTAAATTTTTTAAAAAAAAAGTAAAAAAGATATTGACGGAATCTAAAAATTATGGTATTATAATTCTTGTCCACGATAAAAGGGGACAGAGAATAAAAACGTTAAAAAAGGACATTAACAACAGAATAGAGAGAGAAGAAAAAATCAACAAACAATAAATAGGTGTAAATAATCAGTTAAAAAAACTGAGTAAATAGATTG
>NZ_JAWDXO010000027.1 GCF_032477075.1 Fusobacterium sp.
TTGAGAGATTATATGTTTGATTTGCATGTATGTCTCCTTTGTATAATTAGGGTGGTAACTATATTATACAAAAAAGAGAGCTGAGTAAAACATTTTTTTAAATGTTACTCAGCTTTTTTTATTTTATTATATATTTTAGGATAATATAAAAAATATTAGAATAATTTTTTTATTTAGAATAATATTAAAAATAAATTAATATAAAATATAAAGGATAAATTTAGTTTGACAACAATATTTTTTATTGTTAAAATGATATTAAAAAAGTATAGTTATTTTTTTAATGGAGGCAATTATGTTTTATCATATGTATGATGCCAGTAAGTCTTGGAATGGTTATGAATATCAAGGAAAAGTAGCAATGAAGGAAACTCTACTCTATTTAGAAAAAATAATAGAAGAGAAGAATATAAAAAAATTTGAAATGCTAGAAAATTATATAAATAATAATAAAATTTACTTAGAAATAGAAGAAAATGAAGATTTTTCTATTATAGATAATGATAAATATATTTCAGTTCATCAAGTAAAAACAGGTGAAGGAAGAGATGCTGCAGCAACATTAAATATG
Organism: Fusobacterium sp.; assembly: GCF_032477075.1. Taxonomy (NCBI): domain Bacteria; kingdom Fusobacteriati; phylum Fusobacteriota; class Fusobacteriia; order Fusobacteriales; family Fusobacteriaceae; genus Fusobacterium; species Fusobacterium sp. Next base: position 572 of record NZ_JAWDXO010000027.1, read on the forward strand.
TTTTTTAGCTGTCTTGAAAAAAAATTTGGAAAATATTTTCTTCATTATACTAATGAAATTCCAATAACATTTGGAATTATTCATAAAGAATTTAAAGATGAATTAGATAAACTTTTAAATTTTAACAGAGAAAGTTGTTTTGATAATAATGGAGAATTTAAATTAAGTAAAAAAAAGCATAGTTTTCCTTTAGCATTAATTAATATGAATACTAGTGAGGAAAATCTAGATACAAATATAGAATTCATAAAAGAAAAGTTAAAAGAATATAAAGAAACACCTATAGATAAAAGTAGATTTGTTTTAAAAAAAGAAAACAACAGTTTAGAAATTGAAATAAAAGATATTATTGAAAAAATTTATATAAGAATTAATAAAAACATTGTGGTAAACGATATAGAGCACAAATATATGAATTTTGGAAAAATATTAAATGATAATATAGAAAAAAGAAGCATTGACAAAATGGCAGAAAAAAAAATAAATTTTAAAAAATTTATTGATATCTTGAAAAAAGACACTTTAGAGGCTCCAGAAGATTATATTGCTTATAAAAACCATGAAAAAATAATAGAAGTAATTGATAAAAAGTGTAATAGTCTTATAGAAGAACAATACTGTGATAAAAATAATTGCAATTCTTTATGTAGACTTCCAATAGTTGTTCATAAAATAAAAGAAATTGATAAAATACAAGATGTAATGGAATTTGTTAAAGGATTAAATTTTCCTGACAAAATAGAAGCAATTCAACATCAAAATATATCCAGTTTATTTAATTGTATCAGACATAAAAATTTAAACTTTTATAATAATTATTTATATCTTAAAGAAAAGAATGAATGTGGAACTATTTATATAAATGATGATGAAATAGACTATAAAAGAAGCTTTAATAATAATGAAAAATATTTCAATGAACTAATTAGAGAAAAAGAAGTTATTTTGACAAAATATATAAGAATAAATGATATATTAGGGAAAGATTCTGCTGATATTTTTCAAATAAAAGAAACAAAATTTGAAGACTATACAGAACCTAAAAAGCTAAAGATAGAAACATATGAAGAGTGGGGTAAAGAGAATGATAGAAATAATTAATAAAATATTTAATGAAAAAAAATATGAAAAAATTTATGAAAAAGATGAATTTTATTTATATGAATGTAGGGAAGAAATGAAAACAGATTTTTATTTACTATATTTTTTGAATTATGCATCTGAACTTGAAATAGAAAAAATGTTAATAGAGAAGTATTCAGAAATGATATATGAAATAAAAAAAGAAAAAAAATATAAAGAGACCATTGATAAAAATCTTTCATTAGTTTTATTTTTAAAAATATCCAAAAAAAATCAAGAAGATATAAAAAAATTAACTTATGAAATTGAAGAATCTAAAATGTATTTTAAGAGATATTTGCTAAATTATACTGAAGATGAAGAAAAAAAATTTTTTGATTTTTTTTCTGTAAAGGATACTATAGAAAAAATGAAAATTGAAATAAAAAAAACTGATAATTTTGAAAAATTTAAAAATGGAGAAATAAGTTTTTACAATTTATTAATAAAACTTTATATAAAAATTCCAATATTAGAATATGAATTTAAAGAGAGTGATTTATTGGAAGATTTTCATAGTGAATTGAATAATGAACTAAAAACTTTAGAAGATGAAAATTTAATAAACTATATAAAAGAAATAAAAATAGATACTAAATTTGACATTATTAACTTTTCAAAATACAATCTAACTGAAGATGAAGTAAAAACAGAAATTTTAAGGTTAAGTGAAGTAAAATGAATTATAAAATAAATAAAATAATTTTAAATAATTTCAAATTTATATCACAAAATGAAAAAAAAGAAATAAAATTTAACAATAAAGATTTAATAATTTTAGGAGGGCCAAATGGTTTTGGAAAAACAACTATATTTAATGGAATTGAACTTGTTTTATCAGGAAAAATAAGTGGAATAAAAGGAATTACTAAAGGAAATAGATATTTAAATAATCATGTTTGTTTAAATAATTCAACTAAAGAAGGAATTATAGGAATAGAATTAAAGAATTCAGAAAAAAAACTTTCAATAATATGCAAAATTCTAAAAAATAATAGAAATCAAGAGCAAGATTTATTTATAGAAAGATTTTATAGAGTAGGAGAATTAAAAAAAGAAGATTTAGAAAATTTGGAATTATTAGAATTAAAAAGAATAGAAAAAATATCTGAAATTTCAGAATTAAAAAATTTTAAAGAAGACTACTTTAATATATTTCATTATATTTCCCAAAAAGAGTATGCTTATTACTTAGAAAAAAACGAAGAAGAAAGAAAAGAAATTATAACACAGCTAATTGGAATTGCTTCTGAAAAAGGAACCTTAACTTTTTTAAGAAAATTTTTAGGTAAATCAAATGCAGAAACTCTTACTAATCAAATTGAAAATAAAGAAAATGAAGTAAAAAAAATGATTAAAGAAAATATAATTGAAAAAAATTTGGAAGAATTTTCTGAAGAATACGCAGAAGATGAAATAGAAAAATTTATATGTAAAAATGAAATAAGCTTGTTTTTATGTGTAAATCAAATTGAAGAATTAAAAGAAAAATATCAAGAGTTAAAAGAAAAATTACTTGAATATGAACTTTTTTTATTAGGAGAAAAATTTTCTAATTATAATTTTAAGAAAAAATATGAAAAAAAATTGAAATTTTTTATAGAAAATAAAAATCAAATTTTGAATAATAAATTATTAAAAAATTATAAAATAGATGAGAAAGGTTTATTAGAAGCTGAAAAAAAGAACAATGAAATTGAAGAAATAAAGAAAATTCTACAAAAACCTATAACTAAAGAAAATTTTTTTGAATTGAAAATACCTGAAAGATTTGTTGAAGATGAAAGACTATTAAAAGATAAAATTAATATTATAATTACTAGAGAAGAAAGTTTAAATTTGCACGAAAAAGTTTTATTAAAATTCAAGGAAATAAGAAGAACTCTTTTCGAGCATTATAAAAGTTCGAATGAAATATTTTTAAAAAACCAATGTCCTCTTTGTGGAACTGAGTTAAACAGTATTGATGAAGCATATAGTGAAATTACATTAATGTTAGAAAAAGATACATCAGATATACATTTAAAAGAATTAAATGATTCTGTTCAATGTGCCTTAAAAAAAATAGAAGAAGAATTAATTAAAACAGTTAATGATGAAATGAATTATAAAATTGAGGATATAAATTTTATAAATAAAAATAGAATAAATATTCTAAATTTTTTTGAATTTTGTCAATGTGAGAATATAAATGAAGAATATATAAACTTAGAATCTTTTTTGGGAGAAAAAATTCTAAAATTGAAAAATGAAGATTTTGAAAAGGAATATAAAAATACAAAATATATACAATATCTTGATAAAATACCAGAAATTACTAAGGAAATTATAATAAAAGAGAGAAGGTATTTAGAGAAAAGTTATATTGAAAATAAAAATAGAATCATTTCACAGAATCAAAAAAAGATAACAGATGAAGTTATAAAAATATTGCAATTGAAAAAATTACAAAAAAAATTAAATATTATTAAAGAGATATATAAGGAGAGAATAGAAAAATTCCAAAAAGATATTTTTCCTATTTTGGAAGTTCCATTGTATATTTATACAGGTAAAATCTTACAAGATTACCAAAATGGAATGGGTGTATTTATACAAAATAATGGAAATGGAATAAAATTTATTCCTAATATAAATACAGAACATGATATTATAAATACTTTTAGTTCCGGACAATTATCAGGTTTTATGGTAGTATTAGTTATGGTAATGAATAAAATTTATAGTAAAACAGAAAATAACATAGACAGTATATTAATTGATGATCCATTTCATACCTTGGATGATGTGAATATAACTTCTTTAATTGAAATATTAAGGCAATCTTTTTTTAAAAAACAAATAATCATATCCAGTCATGAAGATAAAAAAACTGATTTTATGAGATATAAATTCAATAAATTTAATTTACTTTCTGAGGAAATAAATGTTAGAGAAAAATTCTTTTAAAAAATAATTAAAATATTGACTCTTATATTTTATAGTTGCATGGATATACCAAAGAATCATTGATGTCTGTTTTTTTAAAATATTTGTTTTTGTTTGAGATAGTTATTTAAAAAATAGGACAAAGAACCATATGTACAAGCTGATGGTCGTTGTTCATACAGAAAAACTAATTAATATTTAGTTTTATAAAAATAAATGTTATTATAAGAAAACCATAGATTTTATTCTATGGTTTTTTGATAAGTAGTTCTTATATATTCAATAAACTAATTTAAAATAAGTATTATCTTAAAAAATTTAAATAAATTAACATTAACACCATATCAAAAGGGATACCTAATTAAAAGAAATGAGTTTAAATACAAGTTTATAATGTCGCAATTTTAAAGTGCGATTCTCCTATAATAGCAACTAATAATTGGTTGATAATATTAGAAAAATTAAATATAATGGTACTTGGGGAGGTGATAAAATGAAATTTGGTAAAAATTTACAATATCTCAGAATGATTTATAAAAATATGACACAAGAGGAACTTGCAAGCCAATTAAATGTTTCCAGACAAACAGTTTCTAAATGAGAACTTGGTCAAGGTAAGCCAGAATTAAATAAAATTAAAGAGATATGCAGATTATTTAATTGTAGTTCTGATAAACTATTATTTGGAGATATGAAAATAACAAATGCTGCTTATTCAGATATTGAATTAGAATCTCTTGGTTCATTTTGCTATATCAAATATACAGTTATATCTGCTAATCCAGAAGAGGATGCAATCAATAAAATTAATATGTTGGCTGATAAATTGAATATTGTTAACCCTAAAATAATAGGTTGGGATTTTCCATTTGTGTCAAATGAACAAATTAATGTTTATCACATGCATGGTTATACTGCTGCTTTAGTATTGCCAGCTGATATTAAAGTTGAGGATAAACAACTTGTAATTGAAAAAAGAGAAGCTCAACACTATGTTACCATTATTATTGAAAATCCTATGAGTAATCCATTTCATTTGATTTCAGATGCATTTAAATCACTATTTCAGTATATAAATATTAATAGTTATATCTATGATAACTTTTCTTTTGAACATGAGTATGAAGAAAAAGATATAAAATATATGAAAATTTATATTGCAATTAAATAAGAATATTCCATATAAAAACAATTGATAAATAACTTGATATATGAAAAGTATAATCTAAGCAAATATATAATTAATCTATTATTTAATGAAATATCTAATATTTATAAATATTAGAAAATAAGTTGAGATTATTTATGGAAAAAAAGAACAGAATAACTGGACAAAATTTATAAGTAGAATTAAAAAACAAAAAAATTATATAAAAGAGAGATAAGAGAAATTCTGTAGATATTCAGAGAACTTTTAAAACTCTCTTTTTTTATTTAATTCAATTTTTATTCAATAAAGTAATATTTTCAAAAATAAAATATTTGAGTTTGCAGATCACTAAATTATTCTTATTTCTAATAATGAAAGAATATGAATTTAAAATTAAAGTAATAATAGAAATATGTAAATTTTTTAATATAAAAATCATTGATTTATTATGATATAATAATTTAAATTATAAGAAATTAAAGTTATAAAAGAACTATTACTAGAAATACTATTATTATATGAATTGTTTATGGAGGAATAGATGAGTATTCTAAGAAAAAGAAAAATTAATGTTAAATTTATTACATTTGGAATGGGAATTTTTTTAAGTTATTTAATATTAACAGGTTTAAATATCTGGAAATACAAAGATATTGATGAAAAACAACAGGCTGATGTTGTTATAGTTCTTGGAGCAAGTACTTATAATAATGAAGTATCTCTTGTTTTTAAGGAACGTTTAAATCATGGGATTTGGTTGTATAAAAATAATTATGTAAAAAAATTAATTTTTACAGGTGGGATAGGAGAAAAAAGTAAATATTCAGATGCTTTTATTGCAAAACAATATGCAATAAAATGCGGTATTCCAGCAAAAGATATATTTATTGAAGAAAAGTCTACAATAACTCAAGAAAATTTAAAAAATGCTAAATTAATAATGGATAAAAACTTATACCAAACAGCAATAATTGTTAGTGATCCACTACATATGAAACGTTCAATGTTAATGGCAAAAGATTATGAATTAAAAGCTTTTAGTTCACCAACCCCAACTACACGCTATATCAGTATAAATAAAAAACTAACTTTTCTTATAAGAGAAGAATTTTTTTATATAGGTTATCAAATTTCTAAGCAATTTATAAAAAAATAGAATTCTTTTATAGCTTTTTTTATAGTAAAAGTTTACTAAGTTTGGATTTTTTTAATTTTTTATAAAAAATGTAAAATGATGTCAGAGATTAAAATAAAAAATAAATTAAGAATAGTATTAAATCATCTGATTGAAGATATATTAAAATAATATAGTGATAAATATGAAAATATATGAATTTTAAAATAAAAAAAGGAGCTTTTACTTACAAGCTCCTTTTTTACTATATATATTAAAACATCTTGGGGAAAGATTATATTATATTTATTCTCTAATAATTTTATTTTCCTTTTTTAATAAAATAATCTTTTCATAAAATAGAAAATTGTTTATATTAAGTGAAGTTTTTATAACTATATGTATTTTAAACATTTAATTATATATTGTATTTTATAAACTTTTGATATTTCTTTTATAAGATATTTCTTTGAATAATTGAAATAGGAAAGAATGTAGTAGAGCCATTCCTACTACTATGATAATATAAGAAAATATATAAGAAGAAAAAAGAGAAAAAGAAATTTTTTTAACAAAAATACCTAAAATTCTGTCAATTATAAAACTGGAAAACACGTAACCTAAAAAATATTTTAACTTAAAATAATTATCATTAAAAAAACGAAACAATATAATAATATAAAAACTATAAGTTAGAGGTAATACTATTTCTGGACGAATTCTACAACCTAAAAGAGCACCAATCACAGTAATTATTAATACAAATGGAACAATAATAATAATTGTCCAAAATACAAAGATATCTAATCTTTTTAACACAAGTACCTCCTGAATTTTGATGAAATACTTATAAAGTATAACTTATTTTAACAAAAAATGCTATCTTAGAATAAAAAAATTTTAAAAAATAAAGTTAAAATTAAAAAATTAAAATTGATTTCATAAGACTTCAAAAGTGTAAGTGTATAGAAAATCTATATTTACAATAAAAGAAGAGATTAAATTATGTTTTTCATCTTCTAGGAATCTTTCATATTTTGTATTTAAAGTTTTAAAAAATATTTTTTCTTCTATATTTATAAATAATATTTAAAAATATATTAAATTTTAAAGGAATTTTTATTCCTTGGTATAATAATAAATTAAGAACTTTATTGTCAATAGTTAATACTTAAGGAGAGGAATTCTATGAAATTAAAAGCTGTAGTTATTAATTCGAAACCACCTGGAGAGTTTTATTTGATTCAGGATTATATTGGTGATTATCACATAATTAAATCTTCTATTGAATTATCAAGAGGAACTGTTTTATATTGGGATAATATAAAAAATTCTTTTTATTATAAAAACTCACAAATTTCTATATTAGCTATGCTTTATCAGAAGTCTATCTCTTATGCACAAGGTATTGAAACTATAAAGAATTGTTAAATAAAGTTTGAAAAAGTAATCTCTAACTAATCTCCTTCAACCTGCCTTTATTTTTAGGCAGGTTGTTTTTTATTATATGTTGAACTTATATTTATAATTCATAAAAAAAGATAGAATACTGCATTTGTTTTATATATAAGTTTATAATTATGAAAGTAAATAAAATATACAGTTAAAATTTTTAGAATAATAGAGAAAAAATAAGATTTTATATAAGTATATAAAAAATAAAATTTAAGAAGAATATGGATTATTTAATAAGACAAAAATAAATTAATAAAAATAAAATTTATATACTAAGAAAAAGACCACTATTTTTTATTTAGAAATAAATATGCTATAATGAGGAAAAGCAAAGGAAATAAAGTAAAATCAATGATATTTGAATTTACTGAGCTATTTTAAAATAATTATTAAGCATATTAAAAGAATAAATCAGTTAAGAAAACAGCAGCTCTCAATAGAAAAAATATGTGAAAGGACTAACTATGTTAATATCTAACTATTCTATACTTAATATTAATCAAATAGAAAATCATGATGAACAATATACTTTTTATTTATTCAATAGAAAAAAAGGAAAAGTATATTTATACAATATAAATTTTCAACTTGTTAAAATTATGGATTTGAATGATTTTAATTTTACCAATAAAGCAAAGGATAAATTTCAAATAGAAATAAAAAGAAGACTTTTTTGTAAGTATAGTGAGAAAAATGGTTTAATTTTATATAAATTTATAGGAAAAATACTTTTTCATATAGACCAAGCTATTTGTTGTGCCTATTTTGATGAAAGAAATAATTATCTTTGGGTTGTCAATCGTAATGATAACGAGAATATTACTATACTTATAATAGATTATTATGGAAATATAATAACTTCTCTTTCAATGAAAGATGAATTATATCAAAGTAATTTTATCTTTACTCCATTGTCAGAGTCAAATATTATGGTTATCACATTTGCAGCAGGTCAAGATGGTGCAAAAGATTATTTTGTTTCACTAGAAAATGGTAAATTAATTATTAATAATGAGCTGCCTGATGATATGACTTTTCTTTTCCCTATAAAAAATGGTAATCAAGCACTTTTGGTAGATTTTTATAGTCAAATTATTTATAAATGTAATTATCCATCTATGACTGTTATTGCTACTTTTCAATATCCAGAAAAAGATTGGAGTATGGGAGAAATTCATTTATTTGATGATAATACTCTTATTCTTACTAATGCCTATGATAATAACTATTATCTATTTGATTTAAATGCTATGAAAATAAAAGAACCAATAATTTTACAAGGATATGAACCATATCCGGATTCTGATGGCATTCTATGTTCTGATATTACTCAAATATATATTAAGAATAGGAAGATGATTTTTCAAATAGAAAAAAGAATTAATGGAGAAGAAGAAATTAAATTTTTATTAAATAAATAATTTTTAATAACATTTAGGGTAATAAAATATGAAGCTTAAACTTTATTTTATTTGAAGTTTAAGATGGATTTTGAGAAAAATTTTATCAACATATATAATATGAGGGGGTAAGAATGAAATTAGGAAGTTTACTGATTATATTTATTTTGTTTACTGGCTGTATGGGAAATACAAAAACTATTGATGAAAAACTTATTGGTACATGGAATGGATATTTAATTGATTCAATGAATGGAGAAAGAATAGAACAACTTACCATTGAATTTACAGATAAAGGTGAGATAATTTATACAACTGGAGAGGGAGATATGCAATATATTATAACTAATACCTATAGGATTAAAAATGGCATAATTTATTCAAAAAATTCTGATGATAAAAAAGAAGAAAAAGCAACTTATGAAATCAAAGGCAATAAACTCATTATGGTTAGTGAAGGTATTAGTAATGAATTTTTGAAAAAAGACTAAAGAAATTTCTATTTCATAAAACTAAAAATATAAGTTTGATTTATTAATTATTCAATAAATATTATTATAAAGAACTATATTATCTAGTTGATTTTAATATTTTAATTACTTTATTAAAAAAATTATAGCTAAAATAAATTGTAATATTTTTATTTGTATAAAAATATTAATATAATTGTGTGGAGGAATTAGATGAAAAAGATAGTTGTTTTGGGGATATGCTTAATTTTATTATGTAGCTGTATAAAAAAGAATAATTTATCAAGTTCTGAAGAAAAAATATTAAATGAGATAGGTTTTGATAAAGAGCTTATAATGGAGGTAAAATCTCTGATAAAAAGTGATTTTAAACAGCTGCCAGCAATTGATCAAGAAACTGGAGATGTACAAAAAGATAAGTATTATGATGGAATTTATTTTGAAAAATACAATGATAGTTATGTAAAAATAAAAGGAAAATTGGAGAAAAATAGCTATAGAGTTTTTTTATTTGAGACTAATTATCCTGAAAAACATGTTGCTGTTATAAAGGGAAAGGATAAATTTGATATTTTAAAATATAGAAGAACAGATGGAATTAATTATGGATTAGAAACAGAAGATATAATTGAAAAAGTTTCAGAATGGGATAAAAAATATGAGATAGATATAATTGGATGCAGTAGAGATTGGGTATTAATAAAACTCAATAAATTACCTCAAAATTTAGATGAATTTTCTAAGGAAGTATATGAATTTTGTCCAGACATAGTAGATCAAGGAGTAGGAAGTATAGAAAGTTTAAAAGAATCTATTAAAATGAATAAAGAATTATTTTTATGGTGGGATTAAAAATAAAAGTAATAAAATATAAAAAATATGTTATTATTAATTGGTTTTTGCATGGGTATTTATATTAGAAATTTGAAAAAATTTTTAGTATTTTATACCTTTTCTGTTTTAAAAGAAAAAGCTGACAAGAAAGAAAACTTCAAGTCAGCTTTTTGTCAATTGAGCTATTTTAAGTTTGTAACAGCCCCTAAAAAGTCAAAAGACTATTTTTAAAAATAAAAATTATTTTGATATAATTGATTTGTAGTTGTTGAAATACAGTGCAGTATATACAAAACTACAAAATGAAATTGCAAATGTTATATTTGTATTTAAATATAACAAATGGATACTATATGAAAATAAATATTAGAAAAAATTACTCAAATCTAAAATATTTAAATATATTTAAAAACTAACAAACTTTTAATTACTTTGCATGAATTTCCCAGAATAATTTTTCACTTGTAATTGGAAGGCTTCTTACTCTAGCATTTGTTGCATTGTAGATAGCATCTGCAATAGCTGGAGAGGCTGTATTAATAACCACTTCACCAATAGATTTAGCTCCAAATGGTCCAGTAGGTTCATTTGAATAACTGAATATAACATTTATATTTCCTAAATCTTTTCTAGAAGGTATTTTATACTGCATAAGAGTATCATGCTTTACTTTACCATTTTCATCAAACTGAATATCTTCATAAAGAGCAAGACCAATACCCTGAGCAATTCCTCCTTCTACCTGTACCTGAGCCAAGGCAGGATTGATAGGAGTACCACAGTCTACTACAGAAAGGAAATCTATAACCTCAGTATGTCCAGTAAGAGTATCAACTTCTACTTCAGCAAAACTAGCAATAAATGGAGGTGGGGAAGTTTCTCCACCCCAAGTTGCAGTTGTAATAATTTGATTTTTTCCCTCAAAAGATACAGCTCTTTCACCAATATCTCTCAAAGAAAGTTTATTACCATTTTGGTCTTGCACTGCTTCTCCAAGATATTCTAATTCTTCAGCAGGAGTTTTCATTAATTTAGAAGCTATTTCAATAATTTCTTTTTTCATTTTTTCAGCAGCTAGAATTACAGCATTTCCTGTAACATAAGTACCACTTGAAGCATAGGCACCTGGATCATATGGAGAAGTATCAGTATCAGCAGTATTTACTATAATTTTTTCTACAGGAACTTCAAGTATTTCAGAAGCCATCTGAGCTAGAACAGTATCACATCCCTGCCCCATATCAGTAACTCCTAAATAAAGGGTATAATCTCCACTATCATGAAGCTTTAAAGATGCAGAAGCAGTGTCTACATTAGCAATACCTGATCCCTGCATTGTAACAGCCATTCCGCTGGCTCTCACTTTACCATTTTCCATATCTTTAACAGTTCTGTTTTTCCAGTCAAAAGCTTCTTTTCCAATAGAAATACATTTTTTAATGTCCCCACTAACTTTTTCAGATTGATTTACAAGATTTTTCATTCTTATTTCTGTTGGGTCAATTCCAAGTTTATGAGCAAGTTCATTGACAGCAGACTCTACAGCAAAAGTTCCCTGAGTAGCTCCATACCCTCTGAATGCAGCTCCAACCATAGTATTAGAATAAACTATGTCAGCCTTACATCTCATAGGAACTTTGGCATATAAAGGGAAAGTTTTATAAACTACAAGAGAAGTAACTGTTGGAGCATGTTCTCCATAAGCTCCAGTATTAGATAAAACATTTATATCAATAGCCTTTATATTTCCTTCTTTATCAGAACCAATTTTAACTTTTAATCTCATAGCATGTCTTGTATTTGAATATGCTTGTGTTTCTTTTCTTGAATAAATTATTTTAGAAGGTTTTCCGGTTTTCATAGTAACAAAGGCTGGATATATTTCACAAACAGAAGTTTGCTTTCCTCCGAAACCACCACCTATTTTAGGTTTAATAACTCTTATTCTGCTACTTGGCATTTCAAGAGCTCTAGCCAAATGTCTTCTTACATGAAAAGGAATTTGAGTAGATGAAATTACATTAAGTCTTCCATGTGCATCTAGATAACATGCAGTTCTATAAGTTTCCATCATAGCATGTATTTGAGGTTGAGTGTAATAAGTTTTTTCTATGATGACATCACTTTCTTCAAATCCTTTATCTACATCACCTTTAGTTTCAAGATATGAAGATGCTAGATTTCTTTTATTATCAAATCCTATTGGAAAGTTTATATGGATATCTTCAAGATGAACTAAAATATCTGAATCTAAAGCTTTTTCATAATCAATGACAGCTTCAAGAACTTCATATTTTATTTTTATAAGCTTCATCGCTTTTTCAGCAGTTTTTTCATCAACAGCAGCAATAATTGCAACAGGATCTCCTACATATCTAACATATTCAGATAATATTTTTCTGTCATATGGAGATGGTTCAGGATAAGACTGTCCAGCAAGAGTAAACATAGTTTTGGGAACATCATGGTATGTATAAACAGCTTCTACCCCAGGGACTTTTTTAGCAATACTTGTATCTATCTCAATTATTTTAGCATAAGCATGAGGTGATCTTAAAAGTTTTACACTAAGAGAATTATTGTTTATAACTAAATCATCTGTATATAGAGGTCTTCCTGTTATTATTCCAATACTATCTATTTTTTTTATAGATTTATTTACTATTTTCATTAGATTTTTCAGCCTCCATAAAGTTTTTTATTGCTCTGAGCTGTGAAACATATCCACTGCATCTGCATAGGTTTCCATTTAGATAATGAAGTATTTCTTCATCTGTTGGATTTTTGTATTCCTTCATCATAGCAAGAACTGTTAAAGTAAATCCGGGAGCACAGTAACCACATTGCTCTGCTCCTTCATCAGCCATAAAATTAGCAAATTTTATAGCTTCTTCCTGACATCCTTCAATGGTAGTTACTTTTTTATTGTTCATTCTGGCAGATAATGTACTGCATGAAAGAACAGGCTTATCCTCAACAAGAACAGTACAAAGTCCGCAAGACCCAGTATCACATCCTCTTTTTACACTTAAATATCCAGCTTTTCTTAATGTATCTAGAAGGTATTCATCCTCTGAAATCAATAATTCTCTTTTCAATCCATTTACAGTTAATGTCAAAAGCATTATAGTAATACCTCCTTTATAGCTCTCTTAGTCATAACTTTAGATATTGCAGCTCTATATTCACTGCTTCCTCTCATATTAGAACCAAAAGTAATTTCTTCAGTTATAAAGCTGCATGCTTTATCAATAACTTCATCAGTAATATCATCAGAATTATTTAATATTTCCATTGCTTTATAAGCTAACTTAGCTTTTCCAGGTCTGACACCAATAGCAATTCTGAAATTTCCATTTTCATTTGTAACAGCTGTATTTGTTATAGCATAATCAGTTTTACTTTTTCTTATACTTTTAAAAGTTCCTCTTCCAGCAGCTTTTTTTATTTTAATTTCAATAAGAATATCTCTTGTTTTACCTTCTTTTGATAAATATTCTTCTAAAGATATTTCTCCACCATTAAAAAGAACAACAGTAGTATCAAGAGATAAAAGTGCAGGTATAAGGTCAGAAAAACCATATTTAGAAAAAACAGTAGCTCCAACTGTAACATTATTTCTAAATTGAACACCAATTATATTATTTACAGATTTTGAAAGTATTCCATTAAATAAATTTAAAATAATAAGATTAGTTTCTATTTCTCTGAATGAAACCATAGCTCCAATATGTATATATTTTTCTTCTTCTCTTATGTAATCAAGAGAAAGAGAAGAAAGATCTATTGCAGTATTATATGAAGTATTCTCCATTCTAAGATAAGAAGTTCCTCCAAGTATAATATTTTTTTTGTTTTTCAAAAGTTCGTCATAGGCTTCCTGCAAACTTTGAGCAGGAAAATATTTAGAAAAACTAAACAAAATTTACCTCCTGTATTATTATAATATTTATATTATACCACAAAAAGACAGCAGAGTATCAATAAGAAATCTTCAAAAGAAGACAGCTTATATACCTGCTCTGCTGTGTGGTAGTTTATTTGTTTTTATTGAGAAACTTTTTCAGCCTTTAATGTTTTTTTTATTTTCTCATCTAAAGGCAGAATGATATTAAGAAGAACAGCAATAGAACCAGAAACAACTATTCCAGAACCACCAAATATAAGCTGAATACTTTCAGGGAAATATTTAAGAGCAGCAGGAACACTTCCAAGTCCATAACCTAAACCTAAAGATACAGATAAAATAACTGCATTTCTGCCCACAAGAGGTTCTTTGGTAATAAGATTGATACCACTTATAGAAATCATAGCAAAAATCATTACTAAACTTCCACCAAGAACACTAGCAGGAACTATTGAAAGAACAGCTCCTATTTTTGGAAAGAAAGCTCCAGCAACTAAGAAAGCAGCACCAGTACCAACAACAAATCTGCTCATAATACCAGTCATTGCAACTATACCAGTATTTTGACTGAAAGATGTAGTAGGCAGAACAGAGAATACAGAAGCAAGTGCACTTCCAAATCCATCAGCTAAAATACCACCAGAAAGTTCTTTATCAGTAACTTCTCTGTTAGCTCCTCCCATTGTAACTCCAGACATATCTCCAACTGTTTCAACAGCGGAAACTATAAACATCATTATCATAGCTAAGCATGCATCTGCATGGAAAGAAAGTCCATAAGTAAATGGTCTTGGAAAACTCATAAAAGCAGCATTTTTTACAGGAGTAAGATCAACTTTTCCCATAAAGAAAGCAACAATGAATCCAACAACTGTACCTACAAATATAGATCCTGTACTTGTAATACCTTTAGTAAATTGTTTAAAAAATATAACAGTTATAAGAACTACCATACCTATAAAAAGATTTGGAAAAGAACCAAAATCAGGAGATCCAACACCACCAGCAAAATTGCTTACTCCAACTGGCAAAAGTGAAAGTCCAATAGATAAAACTATTACTCCAGTTACTACTGGTGGAAAATATCTTCTTATCTTCTTTATAATAGCACCAATAAATATCTCAAATATAGCTCCTACTAAGGCAGCCCCAAGGATACCTTCATATCCATATTTACTTCCAATAGACAATGCAACAGGAACAAAAGCAAAACTTGTACCAACAACAATAGGAAGTCTAGCTCCTATAGGTCCAATACGATATGCCTGAATTAAAGTATTAACTCCAGCAACCAACATAGTACATTGAATAAGAAAAGTTTTAGTTTCACTTGGCATTTTCATAGCTCCAGCTACAATAATTAATGGAGTGATATTGCTTACAAACATAGCAAGAATGTGTTGAAGACCAAGAGGAATTGCTTCTCTTAGAACTGGGATACCATCAAGATCATATGGTGATGTGTTTCTCATTTTTTTATTTACCTCCAAGATTTTACTTCATATATTTTTGGAATAGGAAAGAAGAACAGGAAAATAAAAAAGAATTACATCCTTTCTCAAAAACTATAACGTGAAAGAAAATAATCCTATAATATTGCTGAAGAAGGATTATTAAATTCACTCATAGTGGCTTGTTAACTGGCAACCCGTAGAGACTCCTGACCATATTACAGGGATATATGAGCAATTTATTTGTTTTTATTAATTTAACTAGCTTTATAATATGAGGTGCACTTAAAAATATTTCTTGCAGTATTTTCAATGTTTTCAAATGAAAGCTGCATAAAAAATAATATCATACTTCTTCTAACATTTCAACAATTTTTTTGCTTACATTAGGGCACAAATGAGGAGATATGTTTGATATTGTATCTATAAATTTTATAGAAAATTTTATCATTTTTTAAAGTAATATAAAAAGGCGAATAAATCGCCTTTAAATTAATATTCTTCTTTATATTCATAAATTTGCAGAATAAGATTTTTATTTAAAATGTGCTGTTGATGGTTGACATACTGAGAATAATCAGTAATGATTTCAATAAAATTATCGAATTCATCAATTATTTTTCCATCAAAGCTAATTTTATCTGTTGTATTTAAGATTATATGAACTTTTTTATCTTTAAATTTTTTTAATAAAGTCATAATAATTCCTCCTTTGATAATAGATTGCTGTGAATATATTATAACTTTTTGAAAGATTAAATACAAGAGATTTAGAAAGGATAATATAATTTTATTAAGTTATAATAAAGAAATCAATATTTACAGAATTATAGTTTAAATTAAATTTAGGAAAGCAAACTTAAAAATTTCAAAGTTACTATTCAATTCTTTTGGATTTGTGCTACTTCCAGGTTGAAATATATTTAAAAACATCAATTGTTACTATTCAATATTTGTTTTTCTGGGGACAATATGCTACAATACAGAATTTAAAAACATCAATTGTTACTATTCAATTAGCTATAACTATTTCTGTTTCTGCCTTTCCTCCATTTAAAAACATCAATTGTTACTATTCAATGAGTATAGATGACAGATGAAGAAATAATTATTATATTTAAAAACATCAATTGTTACTATTCAATCAAACGTCATCTAATCTATTTTGAACAGCAGTAGCATATTTAAAAACATCAATTGTTACTATTCAATAAATTTCTCATATACTTTTCTGAGTCAAATTCAGTTATTTAAAAACATCAATTGTTACTATTCAATATGCTTTTTCTACAGTACTTAATTTAGACTTGATTATTTAAAAACATCAATTGTTACTATTCAATTTTTCATCTGCTGTATTTTCTACCCACCAGTTTTCGATTTAAAAACATCAATTGTTACTATTCAATTAATTGTTAGTAAAAAAACTTTGCAAGCTATGGAGATTTAAAAACATCAATTGTTACTATTCAATTAGATAATCATCTATTATTTTTTCTACCTCTTCAAAATTTAAAAACATCAATTGTTACTATTCAATTATATATCATCTAATAATTTTATCTATATATATTAAATTTAAAAACATCAATTGTTACTATTCAATAATGTTATTTAGTAAACAAGAATATAAAAAGCTAATATTTAAAAACATCAATTGTTACTATTCAATAAACCTTATTATAATGATTTATTCTTTAGTAAACAAATTTAAAAACATCAATTGTTACTATTCAATGGATATTCATTATAATATTACTCTTAATATTACAAAATTTAAAAACATCAATTGTTACTATTCAATTTGAATATTATAAGGTTATTGTATAGGAGGTACTCAATTTAAAAACATCAATTGTTACTATTCAATAGTCGCAAATTCAAACTTTAATAATTCTTTATTCTTTCCTAACATTCTAATTATAGCATATTTGATAGAATTTTTCCATTCAAGTGTAGATAAAAAGATATGTAGTGAAATATCACATCTTAAAGAATATTATTTGACGAAATACAATTTTTAACTTGGAAAAATAAAAAATATAATATTATGAGAATATACAAGCAATTTATTTTTTATATAGAAAAATAATTCTATTATGATTAATGAACTATATTAATGAAATTTTAAAAAGTTTAGAAAAATTTGTTTGTTTTTACAGAAATAATATTAAATATTTTAAATTTGAATTATATATATAAATATAATTTGAGATAATTTTATAATTGTGTATTGTAAAAACTTTCACTAGAGAGTATATTATATAGTAGAATATTATAAAACAAAGAGATGTTGAGGAGGAAAATTAATTGAAACCAATAATAGGAATAACTACCTTTAGAGAGATGAGAGAAAAAGGTGAATATAACTCTATAAATTATGGGTATGCAGAAGCAGTGCTTGCAGCAGGAGGACTTCCAATTTTTATCCCAATAGTTCCTGAAGGGATAGCAAAGGAATATTTAGAGGATTATCGTTTGGATGGGATAATATTCAGTGGAGGAACAGATGTAGCTCCTAGATTTTATGGAGAAGATCCAGGACTTCAAATTCCTGGAATAGATACTAAAAGAGATGTAATGGAATTGGAGTTATTGGAAGAAGCAGTTAAAAGAAAAATACCAGTATTAGGAATATGCAGAGGACACCAATTAATAAATGTGGCTTTTGATGGAACTCTTTATCAAGATATAGATACTCAGGTACAATCTGCTATGGGGCATCATCCATCTCATATAAATAGAGATGAATTGTTTCATAGTGTAAATATAAAAAAAGAAAGTATTCTTCACGACATTTTTGAGGATGAAAAAATATATGTGAATTCTTTCCATCATCAAGCAGTAAAAAAATTAGGGAAGGGATTGAAAGCAACTGCTTTTTCTTGCGAAGGTATTGTAGAAGCATTTGAAACTGTAGATATGGACGAAAGATTTGTATTGGGAATACAATGGCATCCAGAAAATCTTGTAAATAGATATAGTGAGTTTTTAGGAATATTTAGATTATTAGTAGAGAGAGCAAAAGAAAAATAGAAAGAAATTATTTTAAAGGAAAGCTTCTAGATAAATTGAAAATATAAAAAAATCAATTCAAAACAAATTTTAATTTATTTCTGTTCTATATCAGCAGAAAAAATTAAGTAAAAATAAACTGGAGACAGTCTAAAAATCATTGAGGAGGTTTAATTTATGAAGAAATTATCAGCAATAGCAGTTACATTTTTACTCTCTTTAACAACGATTTTTGCAGCAGGAGAAAAAGAAACAGGGCATCTTCTTATTTATGCTGGATTGATGGAAGACCATGCAATAGCAGCAGTAAAGGAATTTGAAAAAGAAACAAGAATTAAAACTGAATTTGTAAGAATGAGCAGTGGGGAAACATTAGCTAGAATAAGGGCAGAAAAAGACAATATGACAGCTTCTGTATGGTTTGGAGGACCAATAGATGCTTTTGTTGCAGCTAATGAGGAAAAACTTATTGAACCATATATATCACCAGTAGCAAAAGACATTCCTGCTAAATTTAAAGACCCAAACGGAATATGGACAGGAATATATGTAGGATATCTTGGATTTGTGGGAAATAAAGAAGTATTAGAAGAAATAGGAGCTGAAATGCCTAAATCTTGGGCTGATCTTTTAAAACCTGAATATAAAGGGGAAATAGTTACTGCTCATCCAGGATCATCAGGGACTGCTTTTACAATGCTTGCAACTATTATTCAATTGAAAGGTGAAAAAGATGGCATGGCTTATATGCAGAAATTAAATGAGCAGGTAAGACAATACACTAAATCAGGAACTGCACCTGGAAGAATGGTAGGATTAGGAGAAACAGCTATAGGAATTACATTTCTTCATGACGCTATAAAATATAGAAAAGAAGGTTATGAAGATATTATAATTTCTGCTCCAGAAGAAGGAACAGGGTTTGAAATAGGTGGAGTTGCAATTCTTAAAAATGGACCAGATCAAGCATCAGCTAAAAAGTTTGTAGACTGGGCACTTTCTAAAAAAGCACAAGAATTAGGACAAACTGTAGGATCATTCCAATTTTTGACTAACCAAACTGCAAATGCTCCAGAAGATGTAAAAGAAATTGCTGGAACAAAACTAATAGATTATAATTTTGAGTGGGCTGGAAAAAATAGAAAAGATTTACTTGATAAATTCAGTACTGCAACAAAAACAACAGCACCTACAAAATAACAAAGGTGGAATCATATGTCGAATTTACAGCTTAAAATTAATACTGAATTAAAAAATATGAAGAAAGTATTTAATGATCCGATATTATTTTCAACAATAGTATTTATTTTAGTTATTCTTATAATGTTTATTCTTTTTCCTATGTATAATATTTTGAAAGAAAGTTTTACATATAAAGGTGAATTTTCATTGATTCATTATAAGAATATAAAAGCAATGCAGGAAAATTTTATTATAATATTGAATACTTTAAAATTAGGAGTAGTAACTTCTGTAATATCTACAGCTATTGGATTCTTTTTTGCATATGGAATGACTTATGTGAAAATTCCTTTTAGAAAGTTTTTCAATTCTATTGCTATACTTCCAATAGTGTCTCCTCCATTTGTTATAGCATTGTCAGCTATACTTTTATTAGGGAGAAGAGGTTTTATTACTAGAAATTTACTAGGAATAAGAAATGCTGAAATATATGGATTTCATGGACTGGTTTTAGTACAGGTATTAACATTTTTTCCAGTTGCATATTTGATGCTGGTAGGACTACTGCAAAAAATAGATCCTTCTGTTGAGGAAGCTTCAAGAGATTTAGGAGCTTCAAGATGGGATGTTTTCAGAACTATAACATTTCCTTTAATGATACCTGGATTGGCAAATGCTATTCTTGTAATATTTATACAAGCAATAGCTGACTTTGGAAATCCAATGGTAATTGGAGGGAATTTTACAACAGTAGCAGTTCAGATATATCTTCAGGGAATAGGAAATTACGATATGGGAAGTGCCACAGCTCTTGCAGTTGTTTTAATACTTATGTCTGTATCTATTTTTGTAACACAGAAATACTATATCAGTAAAAAATCCTATGTTACAGTTACAGGGAAAGTTTCGAGAGAAAGAGAGAAAATCAGTGAAAAGAATATAACAATGCCAATTTTTATTATTATGGCATTTCTTACTTTTTGTGTATTTCTTATGTATATAATGATACCTATAGGTTCTTTTGTAAAACTGTGGGGAGTGAAGTATGATTTTTCCCTAGAGCATTATAAATATGTGTTTGCTTTGGGAATGAAACCAATATGGGATACAACATTCCTATCTATAATATCTACACCTATTACAGGTATATTAGCTATGATAATAGCCTTTCTCATAGTGAGAAAAAAATTTTTAGGAAAAGGATTTATTGAATTTATTACTATGATGGCTATTGCTATACCAGGAACAATTGTAGGATTAGGATATATTATAACATATAATACTAAACCTTTGGTTCTTACAGGGACAGCAACTATTTTGATAATAGCATTTATAATGAGAAATATGCCAATAGGAATAAGATCAGGAATAGCTGCTCTTCAACAGATAGATCCATCAATTGAAGAAGCTGCTACTGTATTAGGAGCAAATAGTAAAAAGGTATTTACTTCAGTAACACTTCCAATGATAAAACCTGCTTTTTTCAGTGGATTAGTTTATGCATTTGTTAGAAGTATGACCTTGGTAAGCACGATTATCTTCTTAGTTTCTGCTAAGTATAATCTATTAACAGTTGCTATCATGAATCAGATAGATGTTGGTAAGATAGGAGTAGCCTCAGCTTATTGTACTATACTTATCATCATAGTATTTTTCGTAATAGGAATAATGACATACATATTGAAAAAAATGGGAATAGATAGTATTTCAGAATAGTAAGGAGAGGGTTATGGGAGCTAAAAGAGTAAAATTTGAAAATATAAATAAAATATTTTTAACAGGAGATAATAGAAAAGTTCATGCAGTGGCAGATCTTAATCTTGATATAAAAGCTGGAGAGTTTGTATGCCTTTTAGGTCCAAGCGGATGTGGAAAGACAACTATATTAAGAATGCTGGCAGGATTTGAAGTTCCTACTGATGGGCATATTTATATTGGAGATGAAAATGTAGAAAGAATCACTCCAGATAAAAGAGATACAGCAATGGTTTTCCAGAATTATGCTTTATTTCCCCATATGAATGTATATGATAATATTGCATATGGATTAAAGCTTCAAAAGTTGCCAAAAAGTGAAGTAGATGAAAGAGTTCACAGAATATTAAAGATGATGAACATGGAAGATTTTGCTGAAAGAGTGCCTTCACAAATGTCTGGAGGACAGCAGCAGAGAGTTTCTCTTGCCAGAGCATTAGTAATGGAACCTGGAGTTCTTTTATTTGATGAACCTTTATCTAATCTTGATGCAAAACTCAGAATACACATGAGGGATGAAATTAGAAAGATTCAATTGCAGGTAGGGATAACTTCAATTTATGTAACACATGATCAGGCAGAAGCTATGGGGCTTGCAGATAAAGTAATAATAATGAAAGAAGGAAGAATACAGCAGGCAGGCTCACCTATTGAAATATATCAAAATCCTGTGAATGAGTTTGTTGCTAACTTTATTGGAAGAGCAAATATATTTACTGGAAAGTTAGTATATAAAACTGATAATAAATGTACAATAGATGTATATGGAGTTAGATATGAAGTACCACAGAAAGTGGATCACAATGTAGGAGATGAGATAAAAATAGTAGCAAGACCTGAAAGTATCATTATATCTAAGGATGATTTTAAAGGCAGAGTAACAAAAAGTATGTTTATGGGAGCTTATCATGAATATGAAGTAATGTTTGAAGATTTAAAGGTAGAAATATCAGTGAGTAATCCAAAAGGTAAAAAAACCTATGCTTTAGATTCTGAACTTGATTTCTCACTAGATGTTAATTCAATACATATACTATAATAAATTTTAAGGAGACTATTACAAATTAGTAATTTATTTTACTAATTTCTATAGTCTCTTTTTTTCTATAAGAATATAGAAATCATTTTATAGATTTTAATAATTTTTATTTTGATATTTATTTTTAAGCATCAGAAAAAAATAAGCTATTTTAATTTATAACAGTTTCTTTTTATATAAAAAAATAACCTTTCATAATAATGAAAGGCGGAAAAACAATTAAAATCTTCTTTTTTTCTTTTTTTTACAAATTCTATTAACTATTATTACCATAATTAAAGGAAAAATAGAGATAGAAACTATAGCTAAAAATATTGAGAGCTTTACATGCATTCCTGTTACATAAGCTATAGAATAAGCAATAGATCCAACTATTTCTATTGGGTTAAGATACATTATCATTCCAAAAGGAGGCATTATATATTCTAAACCAAAAATAACAAGTAAAAATGTTAAAGCAAAAACTATAAGACTCCTAAACATTTTTAATCACCTCAAATAAGTTTAACTAATTATAACTATAAATTGTCCTAAAATGCAACCTTTTATTTCAAATTATAAATTAAGCAAAGGTTTATAGATAGCTTTTGAATAAAAATAATTTAAAAAAATATATATATAAAGAAAAATGAGTAAAATTTTTTGTTTATGAAACAAAAAATTTAATCTAAAGGAATATATTCTCTTATTAATTCTGGACAATTTCCCAACCATGATTTTTTTGTTTTAAAACCAAATTTAGAAAAAGTTTCTATGAGGTGTTTTCTATTTCTAAGTGCTAATTTCATAACTAAAGTTATAGCATATTTATCAGCAACTTTACATATTTCTTCTACAGCTTTAACTTCAGAAGCTTCATTTTTAGGTTTAGACTTCAATTTAAAGATTTGAACAGAATTGGGATAATTAAGTACATTTCTAAAAACAACCATCACACAAGGAATATTTAATTTTTGACATTCTATGCTTAAAATACCAGCTTTTCCTGTAGTACTGCCCAATTTAAAGTTAATATTCATAAGACCTCCATAAGAATATTTTATTAGTCACTTTTATTATACCCTGTTTTATTAGAAAAAAGCTAGTTGTCTGACAGATTTTTTTATTAAATTTCCAAAAGAAATTCCTAAAAGTCTGATATTATCTGTTAAATTAATATTTTCTAAAAGATCATCTGAAATTTTTTTTAATTTTTCATGAGAATCAGTGGGTATTTCTAAAGTCTTTGACCTAGTAATAGTTTCATTGGAGGAAAAACGAACTTTTAATATAATTGTTTTAGTTATAAAATCATCTTTTATAAGACGTTTGTATGAATGTTCAAAAAGATCATCAAACTCTCTTCTAATTTCTAAATCAGTATTTAAAGGATATTTAAAAGTATTTTCATTTCCTATGGAATGGGTGGGTTTTTTATATTCAACTTCTCTGTAGTCTATCCCTCTGGAAAAAGAATACAAAAGTTCACCACGAGATTTTCCATATGAAGTACAAAGAGAGGATAGGGAATATGGATAAATATCTTTTACTTTTAATATTGAATCTTTTGCCAATAGAGAAGAAAGTTTTCTGCCAACACCAGGAATTATTCCAATATTTTTATCTGAAATATATTTAGTAAAATCTAAAGGGGAAAGAAATATATATTGTCCATGAGGTTTGTTTATATTACTGGCCATTTTTGCACTAAGTTTGTTAAAGCCTATTCCAACAGAACAAGTAAGTCCAGTATGATATTTAATTCTTTCTCTGAACTTTTTAGCAAAAAATTCTTTAGATGGATATAAATCTATGATATCGGATATATCTATATATCCTTCATCTAAAGCTATAAATTCTATTTTAGGAGTTAGGCGAAGAACAAGGCTTTGGATTTTTCTTGATATTTCGCTGTATTTCTCTTTATTTGCAGGAACAACCAAAAGAGAAGGACAAAGTTTTTTTGCATCAGAAACTTTCATAGCAGAGTGGATACCAAATTTTCTGGCTTCATAGCTAGCAGTAGTTACTATACTTCCTCCAACCACTAAAGGTTTATTAAGTAATTTAGGATTGTCTCTTATTTCAATTGAAGCATAATACGAGTCCATATCGTAATGGAGAATAGTTCTATCTTTTTTCATATATAACCTCTTAAAAGTGTATTTTACTTTATTATATCATGTTTTATATAGATAGTAAAATTTAGTTATCTTTTTTTAAAGATAATAAGAAGAAATTAAAAGTAAAGTTATTCTGATAAACTGATAGAATAAATCTCTCTCATTTCAGCTAAATTTTTTTTAATTTTTTCATTATTCTCACCAAAATATTTTTTCAGCAGAGTTGAATATAAAGAGAAAAAATCATTAAATACTAATTTTCTTGTATTAACAAGAGATTTTACAATAACATAGGAAAAATTATTGTGAACTTTTTCTCTTATTTTTTTAGAACTTAAAGGCTTATTATGGAATGCTAGGTCATATCGGATAATATTAAATCCTTCTGGAGCAATTAAAGAAAATATAGTTTCTTTATTATCTTTTTTAATAGTTTGTATCAATTCTTTTGTTATTTTTTTTATTAGAATATCTGCCATATCTTTATCACATTTAAATATTCCCTTCAGATAAATAAGAATATTATCAATGAAAGTATCTTCATTTTCTATGTTCTGAATTGTTTGTCCAGATTCTTTTATAATAATATTAGAAATAGGAACTTTAAAATCTGAATCAGAAAAAGTTCCAGAAATTAAATTTCTTTCAATTATTTTCTCAAGAATTGTTATTTTTAAATCAGAGAAATCTGAAAGAATTTGAAGAGTTTCTTTAATTGTTTCATCAATTACATCAACAGGTTTAAAATTCTCAATAATATTTTTTAAATTTGTCATACATTTCCTCCATACATATGATATTAAAGACAATAATTTATTACAATATACCACTTCATTTGTCAATAGAGGTTTCTCAGATTGGTTTAAATTAATAAATTGAAAAATAAACAGATTTTATGATATAATTTAATAAGAGTAAAAATCTTGGAAGGAGATAAATATGAAATTAATTTCATGGAACGTGAATGGTTTAAGAGCTGCTGTAAAAAAAGGGTTTTTAGATTATTTTAAAAATGAAAATGCAGATATTTTTTGTATTCAGGAAACAAAGTTACAAGAAGGACAGATAGAATTAGACTTGGAAGGGTATCACCAATACTGGAACTATGCTGAAAAAAAAGGTTATTCAGGAACAGCTATATTTACTAAGAAAAAACCAATAGAAGTATCTTATGGTTTAGGAATAGAAGAACATGATAAAGAAGGAAGAGTAATAACCCTTGAATATGAAGGTTTCTATATGATAACAGTTTATACTCCTAATTCTCAGGAAGAATTAGCCAGACTTGATTATAGAATGAGCTGGGAAGATGAATTTAAAGACTATGTAATGAAATTAGATAAATTAAAACCTGTTATCATATGTGGAGACTTAAATGTAGCCCATAAAGAAATAGATTTAAAGAATCCAAAGTCAAACAGAAAGAATGCTGGATTTTCTGATGAAGAAAGAGCAAAATTCACTGAATTACTAAAAAGTGGGTTTGTGGACAGTTTTAGACATTTTTATCCTGAACTGACTGGAGTATACTCTTGGTGGTCGTATAGATTTAATGCTAGAAAAAATAATGCAGGATGGAGAATTGACTATTTTGTGGTTTCTGAAAGACTAAAAGATATTATGGAAGGAGCAGAGATTCATAATGAAATTTTAGGTTCAGATCACTGTCCTGTAGTTTTAAAATTAAAGAAAGAGTTTTAGGAGGAATGATGGCATCAGAGAACTTTGCAAAATTTTGTGAGGTATGGGATAGGGAGCAACCTGTACCAGAAGACAGGTATAGATTTTTTGAAATAATGAACTGTGTTATGATATTTTTTTTAACACCAGAAGATGTAAAAAATATTAATGAGTTCTTTAGAAAAAATGGAAGTTTTGATGAAAAAAGACCTATACATGAAGAAATAATTGTGGATGAAATCCATTATAATGGAAATTATATGATAAAAATAGGTGAATAAAAGAAGATGGTCAGCTAAAATTAGTTTAAAAGTAAATTATACTTTAATTTCTTTAATATTATATAAAGCTGGCTATTTTTTATTGTTTTCTGGAGGGGAAAATGAAAAAAGTGTTGACAATAGCAGGATCAGATAGCTGTGGTGGAGCTGGAATACAAGCTGATATAAAAACCATGAGTGCCATGGGAGTTTATGGAATGAGTGTAATAACTGCTGTAACAGCTCAAAATACACTGGGAGTTTCTAAAATACAGGAACTATCAGAAGATATAATAAAAGAACAATTGAAAGCTATATTTGAGGATATAGAAGTTGACAGCATAAAAATTGGAATGCTTTCAAGCATAGAAATAATAAAAACTGTTACTGATTCATTAGAAAAGTATAGAGCAAAAAATATAGTTATTGATCCTGTTATGTTATCAAAAAACAAGTGCAAACTGTTGAGAGAAGAAGCCTTAATAGAATTAAAAAGATTTATAGGAATAGGAACTCTAGTTACTCCTAATATACCAGAAGCAGAAGTATTAGCTGATATGAAGATAAAAAATGAGGAAGATATAATAGAAGCTGCTAGAAAAATACAGGATTTTGGAGTAAAAAATATTCTTATAAAAGGAGGGCATAGAGCAGATAATTGTACAGATATACTTCTTTTAGAAAATGGTGAAATAATAAAATTTTTTGGAAAGAAAATTGAGGCAGTTAATACTCATGGAACAGGTTGTACTCTTTCTTCAGCAATAGCATCTCTTTTGGCCAAAGGAAATTCTATTGAAGAAAGTGTAAGATTTGGAAAAGAGTATATAACTCAGGCAATAGAGAATTCTTTTTCTATAGGTAAAGGAATTGGACCACTGGGACATTTTATAGACATATATAAAAAATCTGGGATAGACTTTGAATAAAATTATTCTAAAATAATCAAAAAAGGGGGGAAGGGCAATATGACATTTTTAATCAAAAAAGAATGGCTGAAAAATTTTGTAGAAGAAATAAAAAAAGGGTTTGGCAATAGAATTGAATTTATAGGGTTACAGGGAAGTCATGGAAGAGGAGAGGCTTCACAAGAAAGTGACATAGATATAGTTATAATTTTAGATAAAGTAGAAATAGAAGATTTGAAAAAATATGATGAGATTATTTCTAAAATGGAGGATAGTGAAAAAATATGTGGATTCATTTCAGGTAGGGAAGAATTAAACAGTTGGGAAAAGGCAGATGTATTTCAATTTTACTATGATACAGAACCTTTAGTTGGAAATATAGATTTTCTTCTTCCTACTATTAAAAAGAGTGATATAAGGAGAGCAATATTAGTTGGTTCCTGCAATATATATCATATGTGTGGGCATAATATTCTGCATGAAAAAGATTTAGAAATATTATTTTCATTATACAAGGCAGCTTCTTTTGTATTACAGGCAAAATATTATTATGAAACAGGAAGATATATCAAGAAAAAAGCAGATTTATTACCTAAATTATCAGAAGAAGATAGAAAAATCTTAAAAATATATATGGAGATAAAAAAGATAGAGAATATTTCTGAAGAGGGATTCTTGAATTATTCTGCTGAATTATTTAACTGGTCAAGTTCATTAATTAAAGAACATAAAATGGAAATGGAAGAAGATTAGCTGTATTAGATATCTTTAACCTAATAAATAAATTAATAAAATTTATAAAAAATGAGAAAATAAAAAAGATGGAAGTTTTGTTTAAATCCATCTTTTTTTAGTGGATAATTTATTATATTTTAAAAGTTAAAAAAAGTATTATTTTAGTATATTTATTAAATGAAGTCTTAGTCAGTACAACTATATTATTTTCACTATCAGTTTAATTTTTAAATAAATTATATTTCAATTTTTGTCCAGTAACCACTATTAAAACGCATTTTACTTAAAATATATCTTATTGTCTGATCTGCAAAGAGAGCTATCCATGCACCCATCAAGCCCATATTCATTGGAAAACAAAGTATCCAAGCTAAAATTGGTCTTACAGCAGCTACACTTATAAATGATATTAAAGCAACAAATTTAGTGTCTCCTGCTCCACGTAGACAACCAAGATAAACAGTTTGAGAAGTTTGAACATGAGTTGTAAATGCAATTATTATCATGATTGTAGCTCCAAGAGAAACTATATGCTCTTCTGAATTAAATAATGTGATTAAAAACCTTCTTCCAAAAAAGAAAAGCAGAAATAATAATGTTGAGACTATAAATGACATTCTCTGACCAGTTTTTCCATATATTATAGCTTTATCTGGTCTTTTGGCACCAAGATTTTGACCTACCAATGATGAAGCTGCAACTCCTAATCCATCTCCAAAGCAAAAAGAAAGATTTATAATATTCATGCATATTTGATGAGTTGCAAAAGCTATAGTTCCAAGAGCAGCAACTATTTTAGCAAAAGAGAAGAATCCTATACGCATAAAGACCTGTTCTACAACTGAGCTTCCACTGATATTTAAAAAGGCTTTCATTGTTTTTTTATCAAATTTCCAATTGACTTTGGCTTTCATTTCCAGAAAGTTCGTATTGTAATAAAGAGAAAAGATAGACATGAGGCATCCAATTATACTTCCGATAGTAGTTGCAATAGCTGCCCCTCTAACTTCTAATCTGGGAAATATCCACACTCCATTGATAAGAAGATAATTGAATATAAGATTGAAAATATTAGCAGTAATATTAGTTTTCATAGATATTCTTGTATTTCCTACTCCTCTTTGGGCAGCATTTATAGTAAGACTTAAAGCGGTAAAAACTATACTGACCATAAGAATTTTGTAATAGGCTACAGATTCTAAAATTACATCATCTCCAGCTCCAGCAAATTCTAATATTTCATAAGCAAAAAAATAACCTAGAAAAGCCATTACCAGAGAAATACCTAAGGATAACATAATCGATTGTCTGAGACAGCTGTTAGCACCATAATAATCCTGCTCCCCCTTTCTTCTGGCAACAATTGCAGTAACCCCTACATTTAATGAAAAAATCATAGCAAGAAGTATAAATTTAGGCTGATTAGTAAGACCAACAGCAGCAATAGCATGTGCTCCAAGTCCTCCCACCATCATTATATCAATAGACCCTACAAGGCTGACCAGAACAGTTTCTAATGCACAGGGCCATGAAATATTAAAAGAAGTCTTATAAACTTCTTTTGTAGTAGGAATATCCCCAAGTATTTGTTTTGGATTGAGCATATACTCCACCCCAAAAAATTTTTTCAATAATTGAAACATCAAATTCTCCCCCTTTGTGTATAACTGTATTTTGATGATCAATAAGTCTTAATTATCATTATACATCAAAAAAGGCAGTCTTTCAACTGCCTTTAAATAAGGAAAACATTATTTTAAATCTTCTCTTTCCTGCATTTCAATAACAAGTATATGAGACTTTCCAAGGGCTTTTATTTTCAAGCTTTCTCCTATAGTTTCCAGACCATCTTTTGTATTGAGTACCTGATCATTTATAGAGGATTTTCCCTCTATTTGAACAACATAAGCTTGCCTTCCTTGTTTTACCTCAAATTCCTCTTCTTTTCCATCATCAAGTTCCAAAGCATAAAAATTAATATCCTGATTAATTTTTATTGGAGCATCACCAGATTTGCTTGAAACAAAATGGAGAAATTTATTTTTTCTTTCATTCCAGTCAAATTTATATTCTCCGTAGTTTGGAGTATGTCCTTTTTTATCAGGAAGTACCCACATCTGAAGTATTCTCAGTTCTTCAGAATGATTATTATATTCAGAATGCTGAACTCCAGTTCCTGCACTCATATATTGCACTTGACCTCTTGAAAGAGTAGATTCATTTCCCATGCTGTCTTTATGAGTAAGGTATCCATGAATTACATAAGTAATTATTTCCATATCTCTGTGAGGATGAGTATCAAAACCTGTATTTGCTGAAATATGGTCATCATTAATTACTCTTAAAACACCAAAGTTTATATTATTCTCATTAAAATATTCAGCAAAAGAAAAGTGAAACTTACTTTTTAGCCATCCTAAATTAGATTCTCCCATTTTTTCTACTGGTAATCGTCTTATCATATATATCATCTCCTGTAATTTTTATTAATTATGAAAATACATTTTCTAATTATATTTCTTATATTATATTATTCTGTGTATTGACAGGATTCCTTTTTCTTTGATAGAAATAAAAATTATGTAAGAAGCAATAGAGAAAATAATTATTTACTTTTTAAGGAAAATCAAGTATACTATATCAAATAAATTTTTATAATATATAACATTAGAGAGGAAGTGTTGATGAAAATTAAAAAATATTTACTTTTTGGAATTTTTATTATGGCAATATTATTCAAGTATAGTGACAAAAAAATTAATGATAATATTTTAAAAAAAGTAGAATATAAAAAAATTGAAATAAATAGTGTAGCTGATTTATATGAAAAAAGAGATGAAGAAGGATTATATGTATTTTCTAATGAAGAACTAGATTTAAGAAAACTTTCATCAGAAGATAGAAAAGATGCTTTTGTGCAGCTTCTTCTTCCTGCAATAAATGTAGTACATGAGGAAATAAAAAATGATAAAGAAATAGTAAAAAAACTTGAAAAAAAATCTGAATTAACAGAAGAAGAAAAAGAATATTGTGAGAATATTTTCAGCAGATACAGAGTAGAATATGGTAACTGGCAGGAATTAGAATCCAAAATGATAATATATCCAACTTCTCTTATTCTGACACAAGGTGCATTAGAAAGTGCTTGGGGAACATCAAGATTTTTCAGAGAGGGAAATAATATATTTGGAATGTGGTCAACTAATCCCAATGAACCAAGAATAGCAGCTAAAGGAACAAGAGATAATGGCTTTGTTCCTCATTTAAAAAAATATGATACAATAAAGGATTCGGTTGCAGATATAGTATTGACTATTTCCAGGAATGATGTTTATAAAAAAGTTAGAGAATCTGTAAATAATGAAAAACCAGCTTCTGAAATAGTATATGGGTTAATAAAATATTCAGAAGAGGGAGAAGAATATATTAAAAAAATAAAAGCTACAATGGAAAAAAATGATTTTTTAAAATATGATTTAGATTAATTATTTTGAGAGATATCTTTAATGATATCTCTCATTTTTATTAGCAAAGTAAATACTCTATAAAATTAATAAAAATGGCTATATTAATTTCAAGAATGATAAAATTCATTGAAATAAAAGTATAAATGTGGTATAAAAAGTTATATAAAAACTTGTAATAGCATTATTTCGGGAGGAAGAAATGAAAAAACTAATTTTAATTTTAGGGGTATTAACATGTATAGTTTCATATTCTGAGGAAAAATCTAATGTAACTGAAGCAGTATCATCAGTAGTATCAGGTGCAGTGTCTACTGGAAAAAATTTCCTAAAGGGAGTAAAAGATGGTGTAGACACAGGAAGAAAAGAAGGTGGAAGCTTGGATGAAGCTGTAATAATTTATGATAAAGAAGGTTTTGAAAAATATATAAAGGGTTCTGTGCTATCAGTAACAAAAGAGGGAACAGAATATAAAGTAACTGTGGGACTAAAAAATGATACTGAGCAAATGATGAGATTGACTAATCTTCATGAACAAAAGTCTTTACAACTTTTAGATGTTGATGGTTTTGCTGTTTTTTCTTCTGGACCATTTGGAGATATTAATATACCAGGGAAAGCAGCAATAAAAAGTACTTTTAGATTTCCTGCTGATGGAAAACCAGGAATGTTAAAAATATATGAAAGCGAAATAAAAATAACTGATGATATGATTAAAGTAAATGAATAATAAAAATTTTAAAGTAATTTTAAAGGATAATTCATACAAAATTATAGTTAAAAAATAGTAAAAAAAGTCCATTTGAAAAAATGGATTTTTTTATAAAAAATAATATTAGAGTGTTAACAATAATATTTTATTTGAAATTAGCAGTGTTAAAAAAAGAATTATAGAATACAAATGAACTTCAAAGTGATTTTTTTTATAGGAGAATGTTGATTTTTTTTAGAATATGAGGTAATATACATATATAAAACAAAATAGGGGAGTGATTTTGTGGAAAGAAAAATCATAGGAATGTTAGGAGCAGGAATGATAGCATTAGCTACATTTTGCCCTTTAGTAAAAGTTTCATCATTAGAAAAAATAAATTTTTATTCAATGAGTTCAGGTGGAGCAAATGGGATAATTTTAGTATTATTGGGGATACTGACATGTTATCTTTTTTATAAGGAATATATTGTTGTTGTAAGAGTACTTTCAGCAATTACAGGTCTTTTAGCTCTGAAGAATTTGATGTTTATTGTAAGTAATGTAAAAAATACAGATAATGGATTGTTTATAAGTTTTGAAAATAATCCTATTATTTTATTAAAAAGCTTAGGAATGGAGTTAACAAGTCTTTCATATGGTGGAATAATGCTTATAGGGGGAGTTTTTCTTATAATAATTACAGCCTTTACTATGAGAAAGCGTCTTGAAATGAATTTATGGAGTTTTTAAAATTAATATCAAACTATAGAGGTCAGTGTAAAAACTGATCTTTTTTTATTTAAAGAAAATTGATTGGTAAAAAATTTATATTATTTTAATATAAAATTTTTTCATAGAATACACAATTTTTATTAATTGAATTACAAAAAGGAATAGATGCAGCTAGGTTATTGAAATATAAAGCAGCTGGTATGAAATAGAAGAGAAGAATATGGATATATGTCAAAATTTCTTATTTCAGAAATAACTATGAAAGTGACAGAAAAAGCAGTACAGCTTTTAGAAGGGAATGAATATTTAAAGAAGTTTCCAGTTGAAAGAATAATGAGGGATACAAAAATAACAGAAATACATGAGGAACTTCTAAAGTTCAAAAAATAGTTATAACAAATAGGGTGAGAATAAATTAATAAAAATATATTTATAAAATTTATTTTAGAAAAATATTTATTAAAAATGGGAGAACTTTTCCTATTTTTTTGTTGGCAAAAAAAGGTCAATTTTTTCATGCGTACTAAATAAATGGACAAAAGACTTTTTTGAATTTCTGTAATATAAAATTATTATTAAAGTATATTTATCAATGGTTTCATTAATATTTTTAATGGTATTATTTATAATTTTAAAAAAAAGGTAGTAAAAAAAAATGAACTTTAGCTATTCTGTAATTTAAATTAAATATAATAACCATATATAATATATTACCTTCACCAATAAAAAAGGGTTGACTAAATATGGGCATAGTATTATACTTGAAACGTATTAAGATATAGAGTTTTAGGACTTATTATTTCGATTTAAAACATAAAATTCTATTTTATGTTGTACCAAAATAAAAAAAAAGTTATAAAAATATTAATTTTAACTAAAAATATGAAGCTGAAGAATTAAAAATGTAAATGATTTATTAAATCTGGTAAATACCAAGGAGGAAATTCATGGCAGTGACATTGGAAACCATTAAAAAAGCAAAACAAACCATCGAACATTCGATAAAAAGAACACCTTTGATAGAATGCCCTACTTTAGAGAAAGCACTTGGAGGTAAAGTATTATTCAAACTTGAAAATCTTCAAAAGACAGGATCATTTAAAGTAAGAGGAGCATTAAATAGAATAGCTAACTTAACAGAAGAAGAAAAGAAAAAAGGAGTTATTGCATCATCAGCAGGAAATCATGCACAGGGAATAGCTTTGGGAGCAACAGCACAAGGAATAAAATCAACAATTGTAATGCCAGAAACAGCACCAATAGCAAAAGTAGCAGCAACAAAAGGATATGGAGCAGAGGTAGTATTGTGTGGAACAGTGTATGATGATGCTTTTGCAAAAGCATGTGAAATTCAAAAAGAAACAGGAGCTATATTTCTACATCCATTTGACGATGACTATGTAATTTCAGGCCAGGGAACAATAGGTTTGGAAATATTAGAAGATGCAATTGATATAGATACAGTACTGGTACCAATAGGAGGAGGAGGAATACTTGCAGGAATAGCCACAGCAATAAAGTCAATAAATCCTTCAGTAAGAATAATAGGAGTGGAATCAGCGAATGCAGCATCAATGACAGAAGCATTGGCAAAAGGAGAATGCTGTGAAGTATGTGCAATCCCAACAATAGCAGATGGAATAGCAGTAAAAAAAGTTGGATGTAAAACTCTTGAACTGGTAAAAGAATATGTAGACGAAGTAGTAACTGTAACAGAAGATGAAATAGCTACAGCAATACTATTCCTTATGGAAAAAAGCAAAGTGGTGGCAGAAGGAGCAGGAGCAACACCACTAGCAGCAATACTGGCTGGAAAAGTAGACTGTAAGGGTAAAAAGACTTGTGCGGTGGTATCTGGTGGAAACATAGATGTCAACCTTATAGAAAGAGTATTAAACAGAGCATTAATCAATGCAGGAAGAAGATATGAATTTAAAGTAAAAGTACATGATAGATTTGGAGAAACAGAAAAATTATTAAGCTTGATTACAAAAAACAGGGCAAATATTTTATTTATAACTCAAAGTATGTATAATGTAGAATTAGGAATAACAATGCAGGAAGTAACACTGGTAATAGAATGCAGTGATAAGGCTCATAGAGATGCAGTAATAGCTAAAATCGTAGAAGCAGGATATGATATCCGTTAGTAAATTTATAGAAGTGTATTAATAAAAAAACAGTATATAAAAAACTAAAAAGGGAAGTGAAATTTATGAAAAAATTAGGATTACTACCAAAACTGATAATAGGTTTGATAGCAGGAATTATAATTGGAAAAATTGGATTTATACCATTACTAAGAATAATGCTTACATTTAATGGATTATTTG
>NZ_JAWDXO010000028.1 GCF_032477075.1 Fusobacterium sp.
AATCTATTTACTCAGTTTTTTTAACTGATTATTTACACCTATTTATTGTTTGTTGATTTTTTCTTCTCTCTCTATTCTGTTGTTAATGTCCTTATTTTCATTGCTTGATTTGTTTTGTGCTCTGCACCGCTTTCCTGCGGCACATTGATTATAATATCACAATTAATACTTCTCGTCAACAAGTTTTTTAAAATATTTTTTATTTTTTATAAAAACTCCATCATTTTATTAAAACTCAAGAATTCAAAATATTTTTTTCTAAGTTAAAAAGGGCTGTCTGATATTCATAACTTATCAAACAGCCCCCTATTTTATCTCCTCTATGTTCAAAAATTCCTCCTCTTTACTACTTATAGCTATAGCAATCTATAACATTAATTTTATTTCACATACCCTTAACTTCTTATAATTTATTGATTCTTAAAGAAATTATTTACACATTTCTTAAAAGTACATCAGTTCTTCCAAATGTTAAAAATTTCTTATGATTATTACAAAATTTATAAATTAATTTATTTTCTTAGATAATTTTTATTATTAAATCTTTGACTTTATTTAAATAATTTGATTTAACTAAATATTGTCCTTTAATAATACTTATATTTATCTATAATTTTATCCTTTAGATTAGAATCTCTTAAACTATATAAATTATATTTCTCTATAAGCTGTTATTATTCTCTATATATTTTTACCAAATATAAGGTTAAATATAATATATGTTTCTGTATTCTCTTCTAAATCTTTGAAAAGCTTAATTAATATTTAATTTTATAATTCAACTTAAAGTTTTTTAGTTTTATAAAATTTCTTTTTATTTCTATAAAATAATTGCAATATTTATCCTATTCACAAACAAGAAATAAAAATCAATTTCTATAAAAAATACTGAAATAACTTTTCAACTATATTTAAGGATAGTGATTTTTAATAAATATTTTTTTTGATAAAAATATTTATTATAATTTTCAAATAGAATATTATATATTTCTTTGAATATTTATTACATCATCTGAAAAAAGTTCTTAACTTGATTTAAGTTCTTTTTTCTTAACTACTTATTTCATGGGTCTCGCCTCCTTTAGATACAATTTATTGTCTAGACTCATGTATCTTTTCTTGATATATTATTACCTCATAAAATTTATTTTGTCAATAGTAAAAACTGAAAAAAATTTTATTTTTTTATATTTCAAAATTATTTTTTCACTTGAATTATAAATTCTGATCTTTCCATTCTCTAACCCTTGATAAAATATAAAACTGGTTCAAAAGTAATCAAGTCTTTAAAACTTTTTACTCTTAAACCAGTTTCTTAAAATTATTTTACTACTATATTAACTATTTTTTCTGGAACAACAATAACTTTTACTAAAATTTTTCCTTCCATATGTTTTTTAACATTTTCTATTTCTAAAGCTAGTTTTTCAACTATTTCTTTAGAAGTTCCTCTTTCTACTTCTACAGTTCCCCTTACTTTTCCATTTACCTGTACAGCTATGACTACATTTGAAGATATTGTAAGTTCTTCTTTGAAAGTAGGCCATGCTTCATTAAAAAGGTAACTTTTGTTTCCCATTTCTTCCCATAAATCATCACAAAAATGAGGTGTAAATGGTGAAAGCATTAAAATTATATTTTTTACTACCTCACCAAATATTTTTCTAGATTCAGAAGTTATTTTTCCTGTTTCTATTACATTTACCTTAAAATCTTGAGTTTCATTTATAAGTTCCATAGTAGCTGCTATAGAAGTATTGAAATGATAATCATTTTCTATAGATTCAGTTACTTTTTTTATAGTTTGATTTAACTTAATAATAAGAGCTTTATCTTCTTTGCTTACAGCATTAAGATTTATTTCCCCAAACTCCATATTTTCTTTATGTTCCATTACCATTCTCCAGATCTTAGCAAGAAATCTATATGCTCCTGCCAGACCATTCTCATTCCATTCAAGTTCTTTTTCAGGTGGTGAAGCAAACATTATAAATAATCTAGTAGTATCTGCCCCATATTTCTCCACCATTTCTTCAGGATCTATTCCATTATTTTTTGATTTAGACATTTTTTCTATTTTGCTGATAAGCTCTTCTCCAGTTGCTTTAGAATATGCCTTTTCCCCTTTTACTTCAACTTCTTCTGCATAAAGAAATCTATTCTCATTATTTGAATAGTAAGAAGCACTCAATACCATTCCTTGTGTTAAGAGTCTTTTAAAAGGTTCATTAGAAGAAAGTAATCCCATATCTCTCAATACTTTATGAAAAAATCTTGCATAAAGCAAATGCATTACAGCATGTTCTATTCCTCCTATATATTGATCTACAGGAACCCACTTATCTACAATATCCTTAGCAAAAGGTAAATTTGTATTTTTAGGATCACAGTATCTCAAGAAATACCAAGATGAATCTACAAATGTATCCATTGTATCAGTATCTCTTCTTGCAGGTCCACCACATATTGGGCATACTGCATGTTTAAAACTTTCTGAAGTTTCAAGTGGATTTCCTGTTCCAGAAAATGAAATATCTTCAGGAAGTTTTACTGGAAGATTTTCATCTTTTTCCATAACGGTTCCACATTTTTCGCAATATAAAGCTGGAATAGGTGTTCCCCAGTATCTTTGTCTAGATACTCCCCAATCCTTTAATCTATATTTTACTGTTCTTGTTCCATACCCATTTTCTTCCACAAATACAGCTATATCAACAAGTGCTTTTTTTGAAGAAATTCCATTGAACTTTCCTGAATTAGTAAGCACTCCCATTTCTGTAAATGCTTCTGTCATTTTATCAGCTTCTAAAATTATTTCTTTTTTAGTTTCTTTATCTACAGGATTTATTACTACCTTTAAAGGAAGATTATATTTTTTAGCAAAAGCAAAGTCTCTTTCATCATGTGAAGGAACTGCCATAACTGCTCCTGTTCCATAATTCATAAGAACATAGTCAGCTACCCATAATTGTACTTTTTCTTTTGTTACAGGATTTATTACATGCCAACCTGTGAATATCCCTCTTTTTTCTCTTCCCTCTGCTGATCTTTCTATTAAATCTGTATTTTTCATTTCCTGTACTGCTGTTTTTATTTCTGGATTTGCTTTAAGTACTTCAGAAACTACGGGATGTTCAGGTGCTACTACACAATAAGATACTCCATATATTGTATCTATTCTAGTTGTAAACATTGGAAGCTTTTCTCCTGTTTCTTCAACAGTAAATACAATTTCCGTTCCATAAGATTTTCCAATCCAGTTTTTCTGCATTGTAAGAACCTTTTCAGGCCATCCATCTTTTATTTCTTTATGTCCTTCTAATAATTCATCAGCATAATCTGTTATTTTAAAGAACCATTGTTCCAATTCTTTTTGAATAACAGATGTGTTACTGTGTCTCCAACATTTTCCATCTTCAACTTGTTCATTAGCTAAGACTGTATTACAGTCTGGACACCAGTTTACAAGTGATTTCTTTTTATAAATCAATCCTTTTTCATATAATCTCTTAAATATCCATTGATTCCATCTATAATATTCAGGTGTGTATGAAGCAATTTCCCTTTCCCAATCATATGAAAATCCAAGCATTTTCAACTGTCTTTTCATATTTTCAATATTAGACTTAGTCCATACTGCTGGATGTGCTCCATTTTGAATCGCTGCATTCTCTGCTGGCAACCCAAAAGAGTCCCATCCCATAGGATGAAGAACATTGTATCCCTTCATTCTTTTATATCTAGATATAACATCTCCAATAGTGTAGTTTCTGGCATGTCCCACATGAAGTTTTCCAGAAGGATAAGGGAGCATCTCGAGCACATAATAGTTCTCTTTTCCAGAAACATAGTTTTCAGTCCTGAAAATATTTCCATCTGCCCATTTTTTTTGCCACTTAGCTTCTACTTCTTTAAAATCATACTCTCTCAAAAATCTCACCTCTGCCATTTACTTTTATATATTCCAATTCAATATATCATATTTAAATCTCTATAACAATAAAAAATTTAATTACCCATGTTTTTCTTGATAACTATTTATCCAAAGTTCACTTTTTCTTTTTATTCTCTGAAAACTATTATCTATTGTTTTCAGACTTTTATTCATTTCATCTGCTATTTCTCTATATGAATAACCTTTTATCATATAATCAAAAACTTCTTTTTCAAAAGAACTAAAATTTTCATTTACAAAGGACTTAAAATTATTCAGTTTTTCCTTAGTAAGAAATATTTCTTCTGGATCATAATTTACATAAGACTGAAGTCCTTTATTATATTCTATTTCTTTTCCTCCATCACACTCTATATAATTCCCAGATGCAAGATTAAGAGCTGTATTTTTTTGTGTATTCGATGCTTTTACTGCTGTTAAAATCTGTCTTCTTATGCAAATCATTGCAAAAGTTTTGAATGAAGATTTTCCTTTTTGGTAAGCTTTCAATGCCTTAAGAAGTCCAATAGTTCCTTCTTGTAAAAGATCATCCTGCTCTGCTCCAATTATAAAATAATTTCTTACATTGAGATATATAAGATTTTTATATTCTTTCAATATTATATTGATTGATTCCTGATCGCCCAGCTGAGCCTGTCTTATCACATCTTCATTTATTACAATAGCCATTTCTTTCCCTCTCCTGTATGTCTTCTTTAAAATGATTTTACTATTTCAGAAAGAATTATACCTCCAGCAACAGATACATTTAAAGAGTTTATCTTTCCATACATAGGTATTTTTATTAGGACATCACAGTTTTCTTTTACTTTCTTTCTTATTCCATTCCCTTCACTTCCAAGTACAAGAGCTGTTCTGCTTGAATATTTCTCTTTTGAATAATCTTTACTCCCTTCTCCTTCGGCTCCATATACCCAATAATCTAACTTTTTTAACTTAAGCAAAGCTTCTGATATATTTGTTACTTTTACTATATCTACATATTCTATTGCCCCTGTGGAAGTTTTTACTACTGTTTCATTTATTCTTACTGCATTTCTTTCTGGAATTATTATTCCCTTCACTCCAAAAACTTCTGCACTTCTTATCAAAGCACCAAAATTTCTGGGATCTTGTATTTCATCTAAAATGAGGACAATAGATTTTTCCATAGGAGCTATTTTCTCTAGAAACTCTCCAAATTCCACATAATAATCATATTCACTAATATATACAGCTACACCTTGAGAATTCTCTATTTTTTTATCTGTATAGAATATTTTAATGTTTCTTTCAGATGCAAGTTTCTTTATTTTATTAAGTTTTTCATCTTTATTCCCTTTAAACATCTCTAACTTTTCAATATTTTTTTCTTTATTCTGCAACACTTCTATTACAGGATTAACCCCTATGATTCTTTCCATTTATCCTCCAGCTTATTATATTTCTGCTTTTATCCTCTCTATATCTGCTCCGATTTTTTTTAATTTCAAATCAAGATTTTCATATCCTCTGTCAACATGATATATTCTATTTATAATACTAACTCCATCAGCTTTCAATGCTGCAAGTATAAGACTTGCTCCTGCTCTTAAATCACTTGCCATTACTTCTGCTGAAGAAAAATTCCCAACCCCAGTTATAGTTGCAGAACTATTGCTTATATCTATTTTTGCACCCATTCTATTTAACTCAGGAACATGCATAAATCTATTTTCAAATATAGTTTCTTTAATTTCACTTGTTCCATTTGCTAAAGACATCAATGTCATTATAGGTGATTGAAGGTCTGTTGCAAATCCAGGATGAGGCATAGTTGTTACTTTTACAGGCTTTAAATCAGAAAGTTTTGATAACACTCTTAGTCTATCCCCTTCTATATCAAATTTCACTCCCATTTCATCTAACTTCATAAGAAAACTTCCCAAGTGTTCTTTAACTACTCCCTTTACTTCTATCTTACCATCAAACATTACAGAAGCTATTATGAATGTTCCTGCAACTATTCTATCAGGTATTATTGTATGTTCACATGGAAATAATTTTTCAACACCTTCTATTTCTAATCTGCTTGTTCCTATTCCAGTTATTTTAGCTCCCATATCATTTAAAAAATAACAAAGATCCTCTATTTCAGGTTCCCTTGCTGCATTTTCAAGAATAGTTTTTCCTTTAGCTTTTACAGCAGCCATTATTATATTTTCTGTAGCTCCTACACTTGGAAAATCAAGAATTATTATTCCTCCTTTTAATTCTTCAGTTTCAGCATCTACATAACCATGATCTATTGTAAGTTTTACTCCAAGAGACTCAAACCCTTTTAAATGAAGATCTACAGGTCTTGCTCCAATAGCACACCCTCCTGGAAGAGATACTCTGGCTTTTTTTTCATGTGCAAGCATTGCACCCATTACAAGAAAAGAAGCTCTCATTTTTTTTACAAGCTCATACCCTGCTACTAAATTAGTAAGCCCTTTATTTATAATTTTATATGAATGATCATCTAATTTTTCTATTTCTAATCCAAGACTTTCTAATAGTTTAACTAGTGTTCTTATATCCATTAGATTCGGTACATTTCTTAAAATATATGTTCCTTTTTCTATAAGTGTTGCAATCATTATAGGAAGAGCTGCATTTTTTGATCCTTCTACTTCCAATACTCCTGAGATTTCTTTGCCACCTGTTACTTTAAATGCTTCTACCATTGATTTAATCCCTCTCCTTTTCTTTCTTACATATAGGGCATGTTCTTCCTAATAATCTGTCCAATAAATTAAGTTCTTTAAACTTACCTTTGTATGATGGCATTTTTTCAGAAAGCATCTTATAGTGTTTAGAGCATAACTTTTCTCCTAAATGTTTTGGGTATTCTTCGCTCAGTCCTGCCTTTCTGAATTTTTCCTCCTCATCCTCCACTAGCACTTCTCTATTTTCATTATCTATTGGTTCTTTTGAAACAACAACTAAGACTATATCTCCCTTCATATCCAAAGCATCTACCAATGTGTATTGAATACCTGCTTTCTCTGCCTCCATTATATAAGGATTAAAGTCTTTGAGTGGAACATCTCTTCTCATCTTTATGGAAGCAGTTCCTTCTTTTTTCATCTCATTTATAACTTCAGTGTAAATTATCCCAGACATAACCTGTTGTTTTGTTAGAGCTAGTATAACATTTTCTTTAAATTCATCAAGATACAAAGTTTTTTCAGCCAAAGTTTTTAAAAAATTAATTTTTGTGTTATTTTTTTTATCTATAATACTCTCACTCATTTTTCTCTCCTTGATAATACACTTTTACTTGTAATTATATCATATATCTGATACTTTTTAAATAAAAAACGATTAAAAGAAAAAAACTTTAAGTTTAGAATAATATAAAAAAATGTTATAATAAATTTAATCAAAACACTTATTTAATTTAAAATATTTTTAATATAAAAAATTATATAGAATTATACTTATGGAGGAAAACATGCTGAAATTAACATCTTTTTTTCTTTTGCTTTTTTTAACAATTGGCTCTTTTTCTAGAGATATCTCTATAAAATTTAATACATTAAAAGGCAATGTAAAATATTATAAATTTGGTGATAGAGAAATCAGAAGTATAGATTTTTTTAATGGAGAAATTAAATTTTCATTAAAAGATGGTGAATATATTTTTTTATTTACCTCACCAGAATATGCTCCTATTGAAAAAAGTATTGATACTAAAAAAGAAAATAATTTTTCTATAGAATTTTCAAAAGCTGATACTGTTGTAGTAAATGGTACTGTACAAGCTAATAATATGAATATAGGCGGAGCTGAAATTTCCTTTATTAACAGCAGAAATAAAGGATACTCTGTTACAACAGATTTTTTAGGAAAATTCACTGCTTATATTCCAAAAGGAGACTATAGAATAAAAACTCATAGATTTGGGTATTTATTAGATAAAAAAAATGCTCTTGTTTATGAGTTTCACTCAACTGGGAAACCTTATAACATTATTATAAATCTTCATGAAATTTCAAGTTTCATTGAAGGAAGAGTAATTGATGAAAAAGGAAATCCAATAAATAAAGCTGATATCACTGTAAAAAATGGTACTGAAACTTCTAAAATAGAAACAGATGAATTTGGAAAATTTAGAAAAAGAGTAGATGCTGGAATAGTTACTCTTATATGCAAAAAAGATGGTTTTATTCAAAATGGACTTATAAGAAAAATTGACAGACAATCTTCTATTACTAATTTAGAAATCATATTAAATAAATCTAAATTTAATGTGCAAGGTGTAGTTACAGATGGTGTAAAAGCTTTAATAAATATTCCTGTTACCATTCATGATGAAGATATTAACAAAATTTCTACTGTTCTCTCTAATGAAAATGGATATTATGAATTTAATGGTATAGAGGGAGATAAAGATGTATTCATATCTGTATCTGATCCAAATTATAAAAGATTTAAATCTTCATTATTTAGGCTTGATAAAAATATAAATGATAAAAACTTAATTTTAGAAAAAAATTAAATGTTTGACATATTTTTATTTTTTTATTATAATTTAACCATTCAAATAACTTTTAGAAATATTTTTCTACGGCGTCCAAAGTACTCGTTA
Organism: Fusobacterium sp.; assembly: GCF_032477075.1. NCBI lineage: Bacteria > Fusobacteriati > Fusobacteriota > Fusobacteriia > Fusobacteriales > Fusobacteriaceae > Fusobacterium > Fusobacterium sp. The sequence goes on from NZ_JAWDXO010000028.1 coordinate 8,550, forward strand.
GGTTAAACCAATCTTAACTATGGGCGAATTGTAATTAAAACCAGCCCAAAAGGCTGGTTATTTTTATGTATAAGGGAGGATTTATGAGAAAACTATCTTTATTATTTTTAATTGCTGCTTTATCTATTCCAACATTTTCAAAAGAAAAGACTGATGATAAAGCTGGGGCTTCAGTTACTGAATCTAAAAAAGTTGATATGGAAAACATTGATGCAGTCACTTCTGCTTCCATTGTTCCTGCTGCTATAATAAAAGAATATATTCCAAAAGGTTTTACTGAGTCAAAAAATAAAAAAGCTCTATTTGTGGTAGGAGATCCCAGAAAAAATAGTGTTACTTTTGATATGGCATATACTGCTATGAGATTTTTTGAAGAAAATGGTATAGAAGTAACTATACGTGATCTCTATAAAATGAAATGGAACCCAGTTCTTACTTTAAATGAGTTTTACTATCAAAAAGATGGAATAGGAAAACCTTCAAAAGATGTATCTGAAGAACAGAGGCTTATAACTCAAGCTGATTATATTATTTTTGTATATCCTAACTGGCATGATAGCGCTACTTCTATTATTAAAGGATACCAAGAAAGAGTTTTTGCTAAGGAATTTGCTTATACAGCAGATGCTAATGGTTTAAGAGGATTATTAAAAGGAAAGAGCCTTTTCACTATTATGAACTGTGGATTTCTTGGTGGTGGAAGAGGATTTATTGGAAATGGTGTTGGAATATCTGACGAAAAATGGAATGCATATATGAAAGCTTATAAAGTTTTTGATGATGATCTTGCTGACTGGTGGGGAATGGATAATTATGGAAGGTTTATGAATGACAGATATCCAAAAAATCTTTCTGAAAACTATTCTAAAGAAATTGAAAAATTAAGAGAAGATTTAAATTCTTCCCTTCAAAAAACTTTTATTGATAAGAAATAATAACTATAATATAAGGAAGGTATAAAAGTTATACCTTCCTTTAATTTTTCCCAAATTTATTAAGTTACCATTTGAATAAAATTATAAAATAATTTTATTCCATAAAATATTATAACTATTCCACATACAACATTTATTATTCTTAATATCTTTTCTGTAATTCTGTTGCTAAAACAATTTATAAATATTGTCATTCCTATAAACCATATACAAGACGCAAAAGCTACCCCTAATATAAACTTTAGTCCTTCTCCTTTAGGAAGAGAGGCTCTGAATGCTCCAAGCATCATACTCCCATCAATAATGGCTTGTGGATTAAACCATGTAACTACACAAGCTGTAGTTACTACTTTTATTAAAGGAATATTTACATCTGTAGAATTATTTAGCATTCCCTTTGCTTTTACAAGACCTATTCCTATATAGAGAATAACAAGGCTTCCTATGAAAAGTATTCCCATTTCTAAAAGTTTTGATTTTTCCATTATTGTTCCTATTCCAAAAAAACATGCTAATGCAAGTGTTATGTCAAAAAATATAACAATAAATGCAGTTAGAAATGCTCTGCTTTTTTTGTGTGTAAGAGCTGTATTTATAACAAATAAATTCTGCAATCCTATTGGAGCCACATATGCCAGTCCCATTGTAAGACCTTGCAATAAATATTTCATTTTATCTTCCCCTTATTAGCTTTTTTAACTCTATATACTTTTAATAATTATAATTTTTAAAAAATTTATTTTACCATTTTTTTAAACTTCCTTTTTCAAATAACCACTCTGGTGTTATCAATTTGGCATCTTCAATTTTATACCATGGAGATATAAACGAAATACTTTTTAAAATATGAAGTTCTTGAGATGGCATATAACTTTGGGCCAATATCATTATTTTCTGGCCTGTTTCTTTATTTACAGCTATATCTACTACTATTACAACATGGCCTGGTGAACCACCTTGTATGAATACATCTCCTATTTCTATATCCTTAATATTTGCTTTTTTCATTTCCTTTGATAATGAAAGAGTCCCTGCATATGTATATATAAATTTAAGATATTCTTCAAATACTTCTCTTCCATATCCAGTCTTATAATTTCCTTTTACCCATGTAGTTTTATTTCCATTTACTTTAACTCTTTCCCCTTTTACAAATTTTGAAAATGGAACTTCCATTCCATTTGTTAAGTTAAATGATATCTTATCATAATCTTTTTTATTATATAAATATTCTGCTCTCAGTTTTATTACTGCATCAGCGCATTGAATCAAATCTTGAGGTAAAATGGGCATATCTATTACTGAAATATGAGATTCTATAAATTTTTTTCTTCCATCATATAATAATACTGGAGCTCCCATTTCTTTTAATTTTAAATTCCTCAAATAAGTACCAAATGAATTTTGGGAATATATCTCTCTTTCATACCCATTTGGAGTAAGAAATCTACTTTCTATAGTTTTAGCATTTTTATTTATTAAATTTTCAGAAAATAGCATTGTACATAATATGGTAAAAAATATAAAGATCATTACTTTTTTCATTTCACTTCCCCCTTTTTAAATGCCTGTTTCTTATATATTATATTATTCTTTTATATTTGTATATTTATTTTATTTCCAATAAACAAAAAACAGTTTTTTATGACTACATATTATCATAAAAAACTGCTTTTATTTTGAGAGTATCAAGGAATATAATATCTAAATCTTTCTATTTACTCTCATTATATTTAATCATCAGAATTGAACCAGGATTTTGTAATTTAGTAGTTGGTTTTAAATCAACTCCTCTTGCTGATCCTTCACTGTCAGTAAGAATATAGAATGTATTTCCATCAGGGCTTACAGCTATATCACGATAACGATTTGGTGTATGGAAAAATGTTGCTATCTCTCCTTGAACATTATCTTTTTGATTATTTAATTTTATTCTAAAAAGAGTTCCTGCTTTTAAAGTAGTCATTAAAATACTGTTTTCCCACCCTTTCATAGGTCCATTAGCATAATAATTTATACTAGATGGTGCCACTGTTGGCCATTCAACATAAGAAATATCTCCATAAGCATCTCCATCATGATAATTGTACCCCTCTCTTACTGTATAGAAAGTTTTTATTGGATCTTTATAATTTTCTGGCGCTTTCCAATCTGATTCTAATTGTACTTTTACACGTGGATCAGGTACATTAGGATCTACAGCTGCATCTTTAGGTGCTGTTGACCAATCAATGAATTTATATGACTGATTATCCTGAAATCCTGCTACATATGGCCATCCATAATTTCCTCCACTTACAAGAAGATTTAGTTCATCATCTGAAGATGGTCCATGTTCACTAGAGAAAATTTTGTTTCCAACAACTACAATACCTTGTGGATTTCTATGTCCATAAGTAAATATATGACTTTTTACTCCATTAAGAATTGGGTTGTCCTCTGGTATAGTTCCATCTGGATTCATTCTCAAAACTTTTCCTACATAAGCATCATAATTTCCACTTTGAATTTCTTTTGCTGTTGGCAGTCTTTGAGCCTCATTTTTTTTGAAAGCATTTTTCCCTTGATTATGCCCTAATTCACCAAGAGTCAGATATATTTTACCATCAGGAGCAAAAGTTATTCTACCTCCATTATGGTCATCTCCACTTGGAATTTTATCTAAAATAACTATTGGATTTTTTAAAGTCTCAGATTTTGTATCATATTGATATCTTACAAGTTTTTTATAACCAAATTCTGTTTTATTCTCTTTAGGAACATATGTATAGAATACATATACGTAGTTTTGACTGTCTTTTCTTAAAAAGTCAGGAGCTAATGCCATTCCTAAAACACCAAAATGTTGTCCTTCTGCTCTTGCTTCATCTATAGTTACTGCTACTTTTTTTACCCCAGTTTCAGGATTTACTCTTACTATACGTTTTCCAGTTCTTTCTGTTACCCAAAGCATATTATCAGGTCCATAACGTATATTCCATGGATTATCCAATCCCTCAACTAACACCTGCCCTGTAAAAGGCTCTTCCACCTTAACAGGTTTAAGTTTAGCCGAAACTATATTCCCTGAAGCTATAAATGTAAAAGCAAATGTAAAAAATGAAATTATAATTTTTTTCAAGATAAACCTCCCTTATAAAATTTAATTAAAATTTGTTTATAACCTTAATTGATATAATTATTCTCCTTTAAATTAAAATTCTTCTTTTTTGATAAAAAAATTTTTAAAAATAAATGTTTTTATACTTAAATTTTTATTTAATTATTAAAAAAGGAGAAAAATTTTACTTAATTTTCTCCTTTTTATAAAATTTATACTAAATATTTTCCTATTAATTCTATAAAACTATCATTTTTTTCACTTATATATTCTTCATAACCTATAAGATTTTTCTCAAGTTCCATTGAAAGTTCTCCAATAAATTCTGGTATTCTACTCATAAGCATAATTCCAAATTTTGTTCCCAAAACAGTTCTTTCTCTGCTTACCATTCCACCAGCATAAATATCAAAAACATCCTCAATTTTTTCTCCTACCTTTTTCTTTCCACCAGCAAATCCTATATCTCCAACCTGATGTCTTCCACATGAATTTTGACATCCTGAAACATATACAAATGGAAGTCTTTCTTCTGAAATATTATTGATTTTGATATATTCAAGAATATTTTTTACTAAACTTTGACTTTGTTCTATTCCTATCTGACAAGTTGGTATACCTACACAACTCATACTTTGCTGTATTTTTGTTTTTTGTCTGAATTTATCTGTAAGTTGTAATAATTTTTCTGCTTGTTCTTCATCCAGGTTTCTTATATACATACTTTCAGTCATACTTAATCTAGCTTCTGCATTATTATTTTCTTCTATAAATTTCACTATTTTTTTAAAATCTTCAGATGAAATCTGTCCATTCAGTGGATGAATAATCACAGTATACAAGTTATCTTGTCTTTGGTGTATCAATGAAAGATTTTTTTTCAGTTTATGGGAATATTCTTTTAAAGTTTTTGAAGGTTTTATTTTTATATTCAAATCAAGGTTTTTTTCTTTTTTTACAGATATCAAATGATTTTCATATGCTTCTAAAAAGTTTTCTATTCCCATTCTCCTTGGAATATATCTTGTTCTTGCTTTAGATTTATTTATATAATCTCCCTCTGCTGTAAAAAGATTTACCATTGCTTCTACATAATATAATATTTCTTTAGGAGCTATTTTTTTTTCATAAGGTATTGAAATTCCAGGGTTATTTCCCAAGCCTCCTGCTAAATACATTCTAAAGTATGGCTCTCCATTTTCTACTGCTGCTATAAATCCTATATCATTGATTGTTGCTCCTGCTGCATCTCTATCACTTGATGATATAGACACTTTCAATTTTCTTGGAAGTTTATACTCTGTTATTCTTTTCATAAAATATTCACTTATCTTCAATGCAAACTCTGTTACATCAAACATTTCTCCTTTTTCTACTCCTGACATTGGGGAAATAGCCACATTTCTTGGATAATTTCCTCCTCCTCCACGAGTATATAATTTTTTATCTAAAGCTTTTTCCATAATGTCACATACATCATCTATATTCAAGTGATGTAGCTGAATTGCTTGCCTTGTAGTAAAATGAATGTCTTTTATCTTATATTTCTCAGTAAAACTTTTTATAAGTTCTAAATGTTCCATTGATACTAAACCTGAATTTGTACGAAGTCTTATCATAAATTTCTGTCCACCACGTTGCGCATACACTCCCATGCCTCCAGATATTCCTTTAAAGTCGCTTACAGATATTTCTTTACTCATAAATCTGTGCCCTGCTTCACGTAAATTATTTATTTCTGCTTTTAATATTTCATCTTGTCTAGTCAATTTCTTTAACTCCTTATTTATAAATTTATTTTCCAATTTTTTCAAAGCCTTTTTTAGGATACCATCTTTCCTTCTTAATTAAAAATAAGAATATTTTATTTATTGATAAAAAAATATTATAAATACATAATAATATTCTCTTTTTCATATTTTTTTCACATAAATTTATACAATAAAAAAATTAAATTCCTGTTTAATATTTCTTTAATTATATCTTCTAAATATAATTTCAAATTATTTTATTCACTAAATGAAAAAAATTTCATCAAAGAAATTCATAAACAACTTAATAAAAATAAAAATGTTTTCTCAAATATAGAAACAGCATCGATAAAAGAATTGGCAGCACTCATTTCGAATTGTGATATGTTTTTTGGAAATGAGGGAGGTTCAAGACATATAGCTCAGAGTTTAGATATTCCAAGCTTTGCTATTTTCAGTCCTAAAAGCAAAAAAAGAGTAGCTGGCTAATCCAAGTAAAAAACATCAAGGAGCAGAACCTAGAGATATTTACCCTGAATGTAACTCTCTCAGCTATAAAGATCCTTATTTATTAATTCAAGCAGACTATATACTAAACAAAATAAAAGAAATATGCAATAACTTTGTAAAAATTAAAGAGAAAGAAAAAATAAAAAACTTCTAAATTCTATTAATAATTGGTATACTTAGCTTAATTTTTGTAAATAACAAATATAATATTCTTGAGAATAGAATAAAAATCAATTTTGAATACAATTTTAAAATTTTAAATGATATAAAAAAAAAATTGAAAGTTAAAGAATATGATATTGATATTTCTAAAACTATGTATCTAAAAACTTTAATTTTAATGAAGTATTTAGTTCTATCAAAGAAGAAATAAAATTCTGAAATTAATATTACAATAAAACTTTTTTATTTAAAGTTAGTATTATTTTAAGAAGATTATAAGTAATTAAGATAACATATTATTTATTTTAATTACTTTAATCTTCTTTTTTTATCTACACTTTTTTCTTTTTTTCATGTATATTATATAAGTAATCATCTTATTATTCAAATTAAATACTTAGGGAGGAAACTATAAAAATGTCACTAATTAATATAAACAGTATAAAAAATCAAAGTTTGAATACTTTAAAAAATAATTGGGGAACTGGAGTATTAATAAATATCTGTTTCTTTTTAATATCACTCCTTTTGGAAGTTCTAGATTATCTTGAAGAATTGGTCTTTTATAGAGTAGAAGACAGTATAATACTGATTTTAATTTTCTTAATTATTTTTATAATTATGAATATTTCTCTTGCATATGCAAATGTTCTAAGTAGCTTTAAATGCTTTCTCGAACTGGCAAAAGGAGAAAAATTAGAAGTTAAACACTATTCTTTCGGCTTTAATAATATGTTTACTGCTTTTAGGGTAGGTGGAGCTTTTTGTATTTTTATATTTCTATGGTCTCTCCTTTTCTTTATTCCTGGAATCATAAAAAGTATAAGTTATTCTATGGCATTATTTATTGCAATTGAGTATCCTGAAATTTCAGGAAGAGAAGCCTTGAAATTGAGCATGAAAATAACTGATGGATACAAATGGGATATTTTTCTTTTTTCACTATCTTTTATTGGTTGGGCTATTTTATGCATCTTCACTTTAGGTATTGGCTTTTTATGGTTTACTTCATATGTAGATACTGCTTATTCTATTCTTTATTTAAAATTAAAAGAAAATAGAATAGAATTATTTAGTGAACTAGAAAGAGAAGTTTATTTATAAGTTTTATTTTTTTAAATTAATATAAGAAGTGGAAGACTTTTACTAAATCTTCCACTTCTTCTTTAATATAAATCTTTAGTTACATCTAATGTTGCCACTCCATTTAATTCCAATCCTGCAAAACAGTCCTCTTTATTATCTGCACATTTTAATTTATAATATGCTGCCTCTGCTATCATAGCTGCATTATCTGTGCAAAGTTTCATTGATGGATAATGTACTTTTATTCCAAGTTTTGCTCCCTGCTCAGTAAGCTGACTTCTCAACAGTGAATTTGCTGCAACTCCTCCTGCAAGTATTATAGTTTTTACATTTTTATCCTTAGCTGCTTTTAAAGTTTTTTTACAGAGAATATCCACTACTTTTCCTAAAAATGAAGCTGCAAGATCTTCTTTTTTAAATTCTTCATTTTTCATATTCATCTTATTTACAAAATTGATAACAGCAGTTTTTATCCCTGAGAAACTAAATTCATATTCTCCAACTCTTGGCTCTGTTATTTGCAGAAAATTCCTATCTCCCAGATAGTACATCTTATCTACAATTGGTCCTCCTGGATACCCTAATCCAAGCACTCTTGCTACTTTATCACAGCTTTCTCCCACTGCATCATCAAGAGTTCCTCCCATATTTGTAAACTTATGATTTTCATCCATATATACAATATTAGTATGTCCTCCAGATACAACAAGAGCTATACATGGAAGTTCTATATCATGCTCTAAAAAGTTAGCATACATATGTCCTTTTATATGGTGTACTGGTATTATTGGTATATTATGAGCATAAGAAAGCCCCTTTGCAAAAGATACTCCTACTAAAAGAGCTCCTATCAATCCTGGTGCATAAGTTACTGCTATATAATCAACATCATCAAGAGTTATTTTTGCCTCTTTCAATGCTTCATCTAATATAGCAGCAATATTTTTTATATGCTGTCTTGAAGCTATTTCAGGTACTACCCCTCCATATTCTTTATGTATCTCTATCTGAGAAGATATTTTATTAGATAATATCTCTTTTCCATCCCTTAATATAGCTATTGAAGTTTCATCACAAGAACTCTCTATTCCTAAAATTATCATTCAGTCCCTCCTTTTTCCTCTTTCTTCTATTGATTATTATATCACTTTTACAAGAAAAAAGCAGTTTTTTCCTAATTAACTTTTAAATTATATTTTTTAAATATAGAGACAGCATTATCCAGTCTTTCTTTAGAAAGTTCTTCTACTCCTTCCAAAGCATATTTCATTCCTAATTCCTTATATTTAAATTCTCCAAGTCTGTGATATGGTAGTAATTCAACTTTTTCTACATTGCTTAAAGCAGATATATACTCAGCCAGTCTATTCAAAAGTTCATCATTATCTGTAATGCCAGGAACAATTACATGTCTTATCCAAGCTTTTTTCCCTTTTTCTTTTAGATATTGAGCAAATTTCAGAGTATTTTCAAGTTCAACTCCTGTAAGTTCTTTATATACTTCTTCATCAATAGCTTTTATATCTAAAAGTACAAGATCTGTATACTCCAATACTTCTTTCACTTTTTCATTAAAAATATACCCAGAGGTATCTATCACTGTATTTATTCCATCTTCTTTACAAAGCTTAAAAAGTTCAAGAACAAAATCAGCTTGAAGAAGAGGTTCTCCCCCTGTTACAGTAAGTCCTCCTTTTTTTCCAAAATATCCTTTATATTTTTTTACTTTCTCAAAAGTTTCTGCAGCTTCTTCTTTTATTTTTTCTTCTGACATATTCCATGTATCAGGATTATGGCAGAATTTACATCTCAATGGACATCCTTGAAGAAAAAGTACAAACCTTATCCCAGGACCATCTACTGTTCCAAAACTCTCATATGAATGTATATTTCCAATCCTGCTCATATCTTCATCTCCTTTAAGAAATATTTGATTATCCCTTCTCTCTTTAACTTCAGTTTTACTTTTTCTTTATTAAAATCTTATTTTTATCCGTTATAATTATCCTTATTTCTTTTGGTATATTATCTCTATATACTTTAAATTTTTATTCTAGTATATCATATATTTAAAGAAAAGACTGATTCAAAATTGAAAATCCCTTCCCAAGTTTGAAACAGTCTCTTTGATTTATTTTATGCTAATTCTTATTACATTCTTCCATTAATTGTTCTCGAAAGTACATCTAACTGTTGTTCTCTTGTCAATCTTATAAAGTTTACTGCGTAACCAGATACTCTTATTGTAAGCTGTGGATATTTTTCAGGATTTTCCATTGCATCTTCTAATAATTCCCTGTCAAATACATTGACATTAAGATGTTGTCCTCCCTCTGGAGTAAAATATCCATCCATCATAGAAACAAGATTATCAACCCTGTCTTCCATAGTCTTTCCTAATGCTCCTGGAGCTATTGCAAATGTATATGATATTCCATCATTTGAATGGTGGAATGGTAATTTTGCAACTGATGCAAGAGAAGCTATTGCTCCTCTAGTATCTCTTCCATTCATTGGATTTGCTCCTGGTGCAAATGGAGTTCCAGCTCTTCTTCCATCAGGAGTATTCCCTGTTTTTTTACCATATACAACATTTGAAGTTATAGTAAGGATAGATTGAGTTGCTCTTGAATGTCTATATGTTTCATGAGTTCTCAAATAATCCATAAATTTCTCAGTAACTTTTACAGCAAGCTCATCTGTAGAATCTTCATTATTTCCATAAGGAACATAATCTCCTTCTCTTTCAAAATCTACAATTAATCCCTCTTCATTTCTTATTGCTTTTACTTTTGTATCTCTAATAGCTGCTAGTGAATCAGCTACTATTGAAAGCCCTGCTATACCAGTAGCTTGAGTTCTTTCAATGTCAAGGTCATGAAGCCCCATTTCAAAAGCTTCATAAGCATATTTATCATGCATATAATGAATTATTTTTAAAGCATTTACATATACTCCTGCAAGCCATTTCATCATTTGCTCAAATTTTTCTATTACTTCTTCAAATTCTAAATATTCTCCAGTTACAGGTGCAAATTTAGGTGCTACTTGAGCTCCTGTTTTTTCGTCTCTTCCTCCATTTAAAGCATATAAAAGAGTTTTTGCAAGGTTTGCTCTAGCTCCAAAAAACTGCATTCCTTTTCCAATTTTCATAGGTGATACACAACATGCTATTCCATAGTCATCTCCAAATTCAGGTCTCATTAAATCATCATTTTCATATTGAATAGAAGATGTATCAATTGAAACTTTTGCACAATATTTTTTCCAGTTTTCTGGTGAGTTCACTGACCAAAGAACTGTCAGATTTGGCTCTGGAGCTGGCCCTAAGTTATATAGAGTATGAAGATATCTGAAAGATGTTTTAGTTACCAGAGTTCTTCCATCTATTCCCTGCCCTCCTATTGCCTCAGTAGTCCATATAGGATCTCCTGAGAATAATGCATCATATTCAGGAGTTCTTAAGAATCTGATTATTCTTAATTTAATTATAAATTGGTCTATAAGTTCCTGAGCTTCTTTTTCAGTTATAAGCTCTGTTTCAAGATCTCTTTGAATATAGATATCAAGGAAAGTTGCAGTTCTTCCCAATGACATAGCAGCTCCATCTTGATCTTTAGTTGCTGCAAGATATCCAAAATATACAAATTGTACAGCTTCTCTTGCATTTTCTGCTGGTCTTGAAACATCAAATCCATAAGATGCACACATTTTTACAAATCTCTTAAGAGCTTGAATCTGTTCATGAGTTTCTTCTCTTCTTCTTATAGTTTCATCATCCATTTCAGGAACTTCTAATATTTTCATTTGATTCTTCTTATCTTCTATTAATCTATCTATTCCATAAAGAGCTATTCTTCTATAATCTCCTATTATTCTTCCTCTTCCATAAGCATCAGGAAGTCCAGTTATAATACCAAATTTTCTTGCTGCTTTCATTTCATCTGTGTAAGCTGAGAAGACTCCTTCATTATGAGTTTTTCTATATTTAGTGAATATTTCTTCTGTCATTGGATCAATTTTATATCCAAAAGCTTCCAAAGAATTTTTTACCATTCTAAGTCCACCTTTTGGATAAATCCCCCTTTTAAGAGGAGCATCAGTTTGAAGTCCAACAATAACTTCAGAATCTTTTTCAATATATCCAGGTCCATAAGCATCAATAGCTTGAGGTTTTTTAGTTTCAACATCATAAATACCTTTTGCTCTTTCTTCTTTAAACATTTCAGTAAGTTTATCCCATACTTTCTTGGTATTTTCAGTGGATTTAACTAAAAAAGAGTCATCTCCTTCATATGGAGTATAATTGCATTGTATAAAATCTCTTACATTAATCTCTTTCTGCCAAAGCTCCCCTTTAAAACCATTCCAATATTTCATTATGATCCCTCCTCATAAAATAAAAACTTAATATTTAAAAACTGAATGATATCAGTTTTACTAACTGTTTAAAATATTTATACATTCCATTGATTTTCTTAATATATTTTTATTTTAACATTCTTTATAAAATAAGTCAACAATTATATTCACTATTTTCAACTTTTTCACCCTAAAAAAATGTATAAAAAAAACCGACAATCTAGGCTTATTTGCCCAGACGGTCGGCATTATCATCGTTATACTTCATGTGGTTAATTCCACGCTCCGTCAGTCATATAACTGATATAATATTAACATTTTAGAATCTTCTTGTCAATATAAATATAGTTTTTAATACAAGTTTTTCTAAAATATTACCTATATAGCTTCAAAATTTCTAACAATAATGTCTCTCACTTTCATATTCAAATTTTTTAATTCTTCCTTAGGAATATCCTCTACAAAAATTGGTTCATCTACTATTAAAGTTATAAGCTGCCCTCTGTTCATTCTAAAAGCTCCTCTTTTTTGAATATTATATGTTCCTTTCAATGTAAGGGGAACTATTATTCCATTAGTTTCAGTTGCCAGTTTAAAGCTTCCTTTTTTAAAACTTAGTATATTTCCATCAATAGTTCTTTCCCCTTCAGGGAAAATAACAGTAGGGTAACCTTTTTTTATAAGTTCTACAGCTTTTTTCATATCTTTTATTCCTTCCCTCGGATTTTCTCTATTGAGAAAAATACAATTACTTTTTTTCATCCATGTTCCAAAAAAAGGCCAAGATTTCATCTCATGTTTTGCTACAAATCCTACATCCATATGCAAAGCTGTAACTATAGCTGGTATATCCAAATTGCTTTGATGATTGCACACAAAAATTATCCCTTTAGTCTTAACCAAAGAATTTATTGCTCTTCTATTTTTATACTTTACTCTTAATTTCACATTTAAGCTTCCTAATACCATTTTTGAAAGCCATTTCAATTTTCTTCTTGAGTATTCTACACCTTTTCTTTCACTTAAAAAATGAATCTTTGGAAGGTAAAATATACTTATAAATATAAACAAAAAGAACCCTGTTGATGAAGCTAAAATCAAACCTAACATTTTATCCTCCAAGTTACTCCAGCTCTGACACTGCTTTTTTTATATCTTGATATTCAAAGCCCTTTCTCATCAAAGAAAGTATCTTTTTTTCTTTTTCTTTATCCCCAAGTTTAATCCATAATTTTTTTATCTCTTCCATTTCATTTTCAGAATTTTCACTTATAATTTCTCTTATTATATCTTGAGAAAGTCCCTTTTGAAAAAGCATGAACCCCATCTTTTTCTTTCCATAATTGTGATTTCTTACATAACTTCTTCCGTATTCATAATCATCTAAATAATTTTTTCCCCTAAATTCTTCTATAATTTCATCTATTATATGCTTTTCTCTATATTTTAGCAATAGTTTAGTTTTCAATTCTTTGACTGAATAGTCCTGTTTTGACAAAAGAAAATATCCCATACTTAAAGCCCTTAATCTAATAAGATATTTGTATTCTTCATCAGTGATATATTCTTTATTTTTTAGATTAAATTCTATTATTGTTGCTTTATTTAAATCGATACAGAACATTTCATCAAAATACACCTTATTTCCCTTTAGACTAAACTTCTTCAAAACTTAATACTCCTTCTTTAGACTCTGATTTTTCAGTTTCTTTATCTTCTTTTTTATCTGGTTTTACAGCCTTTTTTACTTCTTCTTCTATCTTAGCTAAAAGTTCAAGTTCAGTTTCAAGCCTTGCTTTTACATTCTCTTTACCCTGCCCCAATCTAATATCTCCAAAACTAAACCAAGCTCCTGATTTTGCAACTATATCTTTTTCTATAGCCATATCAAGAATTTCCCCTACTCTTGATATTCCTTTTCCATACATTATTTGAAAAGCAGCTTCTTTGAATGGGGGGGCTATTTTATTTTTAGTCACTTTTACTATTGTTTCATTTCCTATTACCTCATCACCTTGTTTTACTGATCCAATTCTTTTTACTTCCATTCTCACTGATGAGTAGAATTTTAAAGCCTTTCCTCCAGTAGTTGTAGTTTGAGGTCCAAATCCAAATCCTCCAATCTTATCTCTGATTTGATTGATAAATACCATTGTAGTTTTTGATTTATTCAATGTTGCAGTAAGTTTTCTTAAAGCTTTTGACATAAGTCTTGCCTGCAATCCCATCTGTTGATCTCCCATTTCTCCATCAATTTCCACTTTTGGTACAAGAGCAGCCACAGAATCCACTACTATAAGATCAACAGCTCCTGATCTCACAAGCATATCTGCAATTTCAAGAGCTTGTTCTCCATAATCTGGCTGAGATATCAGCAATTCATCTACATCCACTCCTAAAGCCTTTGCATATACTGGATCTAAAGCATGTTCTGCATCTATAAATGCTACTACCCCTCCACTTTTTTGTGCTTCTGCAGCTATATGAAGAGCTATTGTTGTTTTTCCTGAACTTTCAGCTCCATATATTTCAACAATTCTTCCTCTTGGAACTCCTCCAAGACCTAATGCAGCATCAAGATTTATACTTCCAGTTGAAATAACCTCTACATTCATTGCCTGATTATCACCAAGCTTCATAATAGATCCTTCACCAAAATCTTTTTTTATCTGTTTCATTGCCAGTTCTAGTGCTTTTTCTTTCTCACTGACTTCACGATTTTTTTCTGTGTTCTTTGCTTTTGCCATCTCTTATTCACCACTTCCTTTATATTTTTACGCTGTTTTCTATTGTGTCAAAAACTTCTTTTCCTGTTATCTGTTTCATACAATCAAAATGTCCCTGAGGACATTCTTTATCCCCATGCAGACTGCAAGGAGAACATTTTATATTTTTATCTATTAATACAGTATTTTCTCCAAAATCAAACATTGCTGGACTTGTAGGTCCAAATATTACAAATGTTTTACATTTTACCCCTCTTGCTATATGAAAAGGTCCTGAATCATTTGCAACGAGAAACAAAGCTTTTGATAAAAGTGCTCCACTTTGTTTAAGTGAAAGCTTTCCAGCCATATTTATTGTATGTCCTTCACTTATTTTATCTATTTCATCACAAAGCTCAATGTCTTCCTTTCCACCAATAAGAACAGTTTTTTTCTTATATTTTTTATAAATTAGATTTGCTAATTCTCCAAATCCTTCTTTTGTCCATTTTTTAGTATTTTTTGAAGCTCCTGGTGCCATTACAGGTAATCCATCATATTCCTTACAAATATCATCTTTTTCAGAAAAAGCAAAACTTATGTCTTCTCCTTTATATTCAAGTCCAAAATCCTTAAATGCACCAAAATAATTCTTTACTATTGTATTATCAACTTTATATTTTATTAATTTCATTTTTACAAGAAGAGTTTTCCACCAACTTCTTTTCTTGTAAGTGAAAATTTTTGCTCCAATATTTTTTGAAATAATTTTTGATCTTATTTTAGAATGAAGATCAAATATATAGTCATATCCATTTTTTTTCAATTCCTTACCAAATTTTTTCATATTATAGAAACCATCATTTTTTTCCTTATTGAATAAAATAACATTATCAATAAAAGGAATTCCTTCTATAGAATCTTTAAATTTATCTAAAACTAAAAAATCTATTACTGCTTCTGGATATTTTTCTTTGAATGCTTTTAATACAGGAGTAGTTAATATAATATCTCCTATTGAACTAAGCCTGATAACCAATATTTTCACTTTTTTCTTCTCCTAATGCTTTTTAATTTTATCTTGAACTTTGAAAGCAGTGTTAAGTAACTCCTCAGCATCTTAGCTCCTTTAAAATAGATACTATTCTTATCAAAATCTATTTTTTGCGGACAGCTCTCTTCAAGATACATAAATTCAAAACTCTTCCCAAAATTTCCATATTTATTTTTTTCTAATTTTGTATCTATAAGATAAACTTTATTGTCTTTTATTAAAAAATTGTTTAAATGAGAATCCCCATGAAGAAAACCTAAATCATGAATTTTTTTCAATTCCTGACTTATTATCTCTATATCCTCAAAACTGCTTTCTCTTCCATCTATATATGAATAAATAAGATATGAATCTACAACAAACACGCCTTTCCTTTTTTCAACAGCAAGGCAAGGAACAGCCCCATTTAATCCTATATCATTTATTTTTTCTATATTTTGAAATTCTCTTCTACTTTCACTTCCTCTAAATATGGAAAGAAACCTTTGCCATTTTCTGCTGTTTTTCTCAACAGGCTGTTTATATACAAGGTTTTCTCCTTCTATACTTATAAGGGCTACATAGCTTCGTTGATCATTTTTAAATATTTTTACAATTTCATATTCATCATTTTCAATTTTTTCATATAAATTTTTATCTTTTTTTTCTTTATAGTATAAAAAAATATTTCCCAGCTTTTCTTTATTCATAAAATCAAACTCTCTCTATTGTTTTCATTATTTCATCTAGTATCATTTTAGGCTTGATATCCAACATACATTTAAAATGTCTTTGAGGACATTTATCTCCTCCATGAAGTGAACAAGGTCTGCAGGTAAGACTTTTTATTTGAAATACCTTACTATTTTCAGACCATGGAAAAAATCCCAGTTCTTTTACTGTAGGGCCAAATATTGCAAGTATTTTTACATTTTTCCATGCTGAGGCTATATGTATAGGAGATGAATCATTCGTTACAACTAATTCTGATCTTTTTATAAGTTCTGCAAGTTCTAAAAGAGTAGTTTTTCCTCTGAAGTCAACTATATTTCCACCAGAAACAATTTTTAAAGCCATTTCATCAGCTCCTCCTATTATTCCTGTTATAATATCTTTTCTATTCATTACTTGTCCAATTACTTCATTAAAATATTCAATAGGCCACTTTTTAGTAAACCATTTGCTCCCAGGAGCTAGAAGAATAAGTTTTTTTCCTTTATATTTTTTCAACATTTCATCAACTTTTTTTATATCCTGTTCATTAGGATATAATTCTATTTCATATCTTTTTTCTTCTTTTCCAGAAACAAAAGATAATAACTTCTCCACTTCATGTTTATTTCTATCATAAGGTATTTTCTCAGTAAAAAGAAAGGAAGCCGCTGCATTTTTATATCCTTTTCTTACAGGTGATCCTGTCATCCATGACAGAATAGAACTTCTGATATATCTATGGGGTGTTATTACCAAATTAAAATTTTCATACTTCAATCTTTTTCCAAGCTGATATATACCTTTCACCCCTTTATGTTTTCCTCTTTTATCATATTCAATTATTTCACTTATATTGGGATTATTCCTCAATATAGAAGCACCTACTGGAGTTGTAACATAAGTTATATCACTATTAGGATATATTTCTTTCAGCTTTTTTATCAATGGAGTAGAAAGGACTATATCTCCTATAAAAGCTGTGTGTATTATTAATATTCTAATTTTTACCACCTTCCTCAAGCTTTAAAGCTCTTTCTAAAGCTAATATAAGCTCAAGTTCCATATTTTTATCATATTTGTCAAAATGAGGGTTATTATAATTTTCTAAAGGATTATTTTGATCTGGTATCAGATAAAATACTTTATCATCTCCAAGTACTCCCCATCTTATTATACTTTGAGTTTTCTTAGCTGGATAAATAGCAACTATTCTTTTCTTTAATGCACCAGCTATATGAGTAGGACCTGTTGAAGCTCCAAGATACACATCTGCTCTATCTATTATTGCTGCTATATTTAAAAGCTCTCCCCCATTAGCATATAAATATATCCCTTTCTCCAGAGAATTTTTTAGAAGCTTTTCTCCTCTTTCTTCTTCAGAAATATGACATGTAACTATTACAGATATATCAGGATTTCTTCTTTTAAAATTCATGATAAGATTACTATATTCTTCATCCTTTATATTCTTAGCAGAGCCTCCAATAAATGGGTTTATTACTAAAGCCTGCCCCTTTATGTCATTCATTTTGAAGAAAAGTTCTGCTGCATTTCTATGCTTTTCTTCATAATATAACTTTGTATTCAATTCATATACTTTTTGATAAAGTTCTTTATCCAGTTTTCTTACAAGGTCTAGGTTATACTTTCCTTCATTTTTTATAGATTTTGATCTTTTTTGCCATACTCCTTTATTATAAGTAAAAATAGATGAAAGTTTAGAAATAGGTCCTATCCTTATTTTAGCTTTACTTGCTCTTGCCAGCTTTGCTACAAAGGAATCGTTATACAAAGCAATAAATACATCTGCCTTAAAATATGCTATTTTTTCTATAAGATCACTTTGAGAATATTCATCTATTTTCATAATTCTATCTATATAAGGAAGATTCTTTACAATTTCGTAGTTATATTTTCTTACTAAAACTACCAATTCTGCATTGGGATACATTTTTTTTATCATAAAAAAACTAGGAATAGACAATATTAGATCTCCTATCTTATCAGTTCTGGAAACGATTATTCTTTTTATATCCATTGTCAGCTCCTTTATCAGTTTTTCTTATTTATATAACTTCCATTTCTATATATTTCTCTAAGTTTGAAATATTTAACCATTGAATACATAGAGCTTGTACTAGCTAGAAGAAATCCCTCTATCCCATCTAAAAATCCAAGTCTTATAATGTACATTCTTATAAATTTATACATTGGATTAAAAACTATCTGACCTATACTAGCTTTTTTTCCTTTTTTATAATATTCTAAAGCTCCTTCAGTTGTATAACGATTAAATTTAGAAAAATAATCTTCTAAAGTTAGATAACTATGATGGTAGATATCTTCTTTTATTTTAAATATTTCTTCTTGTGTTACAAAACTCTCATGAACTGTACTATCATTAAATCTTCCTGCTGTTTTTAAAAAAAGTCTTACAGCATAAGAGGTTCCCCATCCACCATGCTTTATCTGCTTTCCAAAACATATTGATAATCTGTTTATTTCATATACTTTTTTATCTTCATTTCCATTTATTATTTCTACTATTTTCTGTTTCAATCTAGAAGAAAGCTCTTCATCCGCATCCACTGTAAGTATCCATTTTCCATTACAATTTTCTATAGCTGCATTTCTTTGTTTTCCATATCCAAGCCATGGTTGATGAATAAATTTAGCCCTATATTTTTCTGCAATCTTTTTAGTGCTATCAGTAGAGCCACTATCTACTATAACTATTTCATCACAAATATCAGCTAAAGCCTTCAAAGTTCTCTCTAAATTTTTTTCTTCATTGAAAGTCATTACTGCTGCTGATAATTTCATAAAGCTCCTCCCAAAATTTTTATATCAATACACTAATTATATCAAATATCCCCCCTTTTTCAAAGCAAATATCTTTGTTCAAAAAAAGAAAAAAGATGAACCGGCCAAGTCCATCTTCTTCCATAAAAATATTTAGGGTTAGACTACAACATATGAATCTAAAAAGTGGGGTTTAAAAAAATTATTTGGAATATGGTGCCTAGAAATGGATTCGAACCATCGACCGTACGGGTATGAACCGTATGCTCTAGCCAACTGAGCTATCTAGGCATATGATTATTAATAGTACACTATTTTTTGTCCTTTGTCAATATTTTTTTATTTTTTGCTGTAAAAAAGACACATCAGAATAGATGTGTCCATTTTTGGAACTTTTTTATTTAAATTGCTTCAAATTCGTCTTTTTCTGCTGAACACAGAGGGCATACCCAATCTTCTGAAATATCTTCAAAAGCAGTTCCAGGCGCTACTCCATTATCCGGATCTCCATCTACTGGATCATAAATATATCCACATATTTTACATTCATATTTCTTCACTGCATTTCCTCCTGATTTTTTGCTAATTTTATTTAAAGTCAACTTTTTATCTATCTTTCCATAATCCATGAATATTGCAATATTCATATGCTACAACTTTACTTCCTTTTGGTACTTCAAAGAAAGCTTCTGGTTCATCCCCAGGTTTCAGATATTTTCTATAAAGTTTATCACTATCTACTATAATTTCAATAAATTCTATGTAATGAGCTTCAAGCATAGGGTGTTTTGTATCTTTTCCAATTTTTACAAGGTATCCATTTTCTTTTTCCTCTATATAAGGAACATGTTTCTCAGTTGAAGCATCTTGAGTTTTAGCTTCCAGTTTCTCCATCATATCATTACCAGATGCGGAACATCCTTTTCCTTCAGAAACTACTTCAAATACCATATCACAATCTTTGCATTTAAAAAATTCATTTTTTGCCATATATAACACCTCCATAATAATTTCATGCTAATTTAATTATTCAAGCAGTTTTTACAAATTCCTTTAAAATAAAGATGATGTTCTTTAATTTCACATGCATCCAATTCCTTAGAGCTCAATAATTCTTGATTTACATCTAGATCATATATTTTTCCACACTGCTCACATTTAAAATGACCATGTATAGCCATATCTATATCATATCTAGTTTCATTTTCTTCAATTACTATAACATTGGCTATTTCTTTTTCGATAAAAAGATTTAATGTATTATATACAGTTGTTTTTGATAATGTTGGTATTTCAGTACATAGAGCTTTATATATCATATCTACTGTTGGATGGTTCCTCTCTTCATATAAATATTGAAAAACCTTCATTCTTTGATATGATGGTTTTATTGAATGGCATTTCAAATATTCACCAATGTTCTCTATTTCTATTCCCATTATTCTCCCCTCCTTAACCAATCTAAGTCAAAATTGTAATCATTATATATTTAATGATATACCGATTTTCTAATTATGTCAAGTTAGTTTTCAAATCATTAATGTTTTTTTGCATAAGAAACCTATGAATTCCTTTACCATATTCATTTTCTTGATATTCAACTATATCATATCCTAAGTGTTTATACATTCCTATAGCTATTTTATTTTCTGGATCTACAGTAAGTGAAATAGTTTCATATCCTTTTTCTTTAAGATATTTTTCACTCTCATTCATTATTTTTTTTCCATTTCCCATATGTCTGAATTCTTTTAGAGTACATATTCCATAAAGAAATACTTCCTTTTTATCAAAGCACTGTATATACTCAACTATTGATATTATTTTACCATCTTTTTCTAAAACAAATACCTTTCCATATCTAAGAAGAGCTTTCAATATCCAAAGATCTACTCCTCCCTTTCCTCCAAAAGCTTCTTCTTCTAATTCAACAATTTCACTTATAAGGGGTAAATCTGCCCTATTTAATTCTTTTAAAATCATTTTCTTCTCCTAATATTATAATCAATAATTAACTTCTGAAAGATAAAGCCCATAAGGTTCTGCAACTTTTTTTATAAAACTCTTATTTGGATTTTCCAGCATATCTTTTAGATAATTCTCATCATTATTCTCAAAGTATACATTTAATGCTGTTCCCATCATTATTCTTATTTGAGATTTTAAAAAGGAATTCCCTTTTATATCTACAATCAACTTATTTTCTTTTTCTTCTATTGCTATATTATATATCTCTCGTATTGATGTTTTACTTCCACAATCACTAAGTCTGAAATTATTAAAATCATTGATTCCTATCAAAGGTTCTAATATTTTAAAAAACTTATCTTTATGTATTTTTTCATGAACTAATGTTACATATCTGCTTTCAAAAGGATTTTTTATCCAACTCATTATATATTTATATGCCCTACTTTTTGCCATAAACCTAGAATTGAACTCTGCATTTATTTCTTCTACCTCAAATATTTCTATATCTAAAGGAAGTCCTTTATTAAGAGCATATTTAAGTTTATCTGGTGGTATAGAGGAACTTGTAAAGAAATTAGAAACTTGTTCCAAAGCATGAACTCCTCTGTCTGTCCTCCCAGCAGATATCAAATTCACTTTTTCTCTTAAAACTATTTCCAAAAGTTTTTCTATTTCCCCCTGTACAGTCCTCTTTCCAGGCTGTCTCTGAAATCCATAAAACATACTTCCATCAAATCTGTATCTGATTTTTATATTTTTCATTGTCTTCTCCATAGTTCTATTTCAAAAAATGTAAAAAAAGAGACTCTCTTAGAATCTCTTATCAACAAAATGGTGCGAAGAGAGAGACTTGAACTCTCACGTCTGGGACACTAGATCCTAAGTCTAGCGCGTCTGCCAATTCCGCCATCCTCGCACGATGGTGCGTCATACAAGATTTGAACTTGTGGCAACACGATTAAAAGTCGTGTGCTCTACCAGCTGAGCTAATGACGCATATTAAATTTTAATGGGGTGATCGACGAGGCTTGAACTCGCGACAACCAGTGCCACAAACTGGCGCTCTACCAACTGAACTACGATCACCATATTTAAATTAGAAATCTGTAATCTTGGATAGTGGCGTATCTGAAGGGATTCGAACCCCTGACCCACGCCTTAGAAGGGCGTTGCTCTATCCAGCTGAGCTACAGATACACTCAGTAATCTCAAAGTGGAGCGGGAAACGAGGGTCGAACTCGCGACATTCAGCTTGGAAGGCTGACGCTCTACCAACTGAGCTATTCCCGCATAGATGGTCGGAATAGCAAGATTCGAACTTGCGGCCCTCTGCTCCCAAGGCAGATGCGCTACCGGACTGCGCTATATTCCGAGACCTTTCTTTCAAGACAAGAATGATTATATCATTTATACAAAAACATGTCAATACTTTTTTTCAAAATAATTTTAAAAAAAAAATTAATTATTTCAAAGAATTGTAGCACTTTTATAAAACTTAATAAATTTGAGATTGTGTTTTATAAAAATTAATAATATAATATCAATATATAAAGGAATTTATTTTTATTCTTCGAATATTACATTAACAACAAAAAAAAATTTTAATTTAAGGTATTTTAAATCAAAAAATTATTTTTTACTATACAAAGGAGGATTTTAATTATGAATACAAAAAAAGTTATGTCTAGTTTTTTACTAGCTTTAATGATCACTGGATGTACTTCTTCACCTTTTCTAGACGATACTGGTTCTGTAAATAGTAAAACTAAAGGAACTGCTGGAGGTGCAGCAGCAGGAGCTTTAGTAGGACAACTTATAGGAAAAGATACAAAAGGAACTCTTATTGGTGCTGGAGTAGGTGCCCTTGCTGGATTAGGATGGGGAGCTTATAGAGATCGTCAAGAGCAGGAACTTAGAGAACGTTTAAAAAATACTGAAGTACAAGTCAGCCAAAATGGAGATAATCTAAACTTAAATCTTCCAGGTGGAGTTACTTTTGCTACTGACAGTTCTAATATAGTTTCAAGTTTCTATGGACCATTAAATTCTATAGCAACTGTACTTATTCAATATCCAGAAACTAGAATCATAGTTAATGGTTATACTGATAATGTAGGAAGTGCAAGCTACAATGTAACTTTATCAGAAAAAAGAGCTGCTAGTGTTAGAAATTACCTTATTCAACAAGGTGTTTCTGCTAGAAGAATATCTTATGTAGGATATGGAATGGAAAATCCTAGAGCTACTAACAATACTGCTGCTGGAAGAGCTGAAAACAGAAGAGTGGAACTAGAAATTTTACCTATGAATTAATTTTAAAAAATTGTAATTTAAATATGGTTAACAAAACAGCTATTAAAAATTTTTAGTGGCTGTTTTTTATTATAAAAATTTTCTGTTTTTAACGTTTATTTTTTATTTTATATTTTTTTGAAAATATTTTTTTATTTTTCTTGACACAGATATTTGATAGTGATATGATGTAAAAATAAAAGTTTAAGGGGGATATTTTTTATGATCAATACAAGAAAAATAGGAATTATAGGTGCTGGGCATGTAGGAAGTCATTGTGCTTTTTCCATGATACTGCAAGGTATTTGTGATGATATAACTTTTGTAGATGTTAATGAAGAAAAAGCTGTAGCTCAAGCTCTAGACTGTATGGATACACTTGCTTTTCTTCCACATAAAGCCATTGTAAAAAGTGGTACGATAAAAGATTTAGCTGATAAAGATATTATAATAATATGTGTAGGCACTATTGATAATATTTCAAAAGATCGTCTTTTTGAACTTGATCATTCTTTAAAAATAATAAAATCATTTGTTCCTGAAATAATAAAAACAGGTTTTAATGGTCATTTTATAGTTATAACAAATCCTGTTGATATAATAACATATTATGTACAACAACTTTCAGGATTGCCATACAATCAAGTAATAGGAACTGGTACTGGTCTTGATTCTGCAAGACTTCGCAGAATATTAAGTGTTGAAACTGGAATAGATGCTCGCTCTATTCAAGCATACATGCTTGGAGAACATGGAGATTCTCAAGTAGCTGCATTTTCATCTGCTTTTATAAATGGAAAATCTCTTTTTGATCTTATAGCAGAAAAACCAGAAAAATTTTTTAATATAGATTTTGAAGCAATTGAAAAGAAAACAGCAGAAACTGGCTGGGATATTCTTTGTGGTAAAAATAGTACTGAGTTTGGAATTGCTTGTGTATGTTCTGAAATAGTCAGGGCTATTTTCCATGATGAGAAAAAAATCATCCCTTGTAGTGCTTTTCTTCAAGGAGAGTATGATACTTCTAATATATATGCTGGAGTTCCAGCTGTAATTGGAAAGGATGGTATAGAATATATAATAGAGCTTCCATTAAATGAATCAGAAAAGAAAAAGCTTTCTAATACTTTTGATATCATTAAGCATCATATAGAAAGAGGAAAAAGAGCAATAGAAGATTAATAAATATTTCTAGATACAAAATAAATGGTATAATTTAAATTATGCCATTTATTTTTCAAATTCTGCCCTATATTTTTTCAAAAAATTTTCTCCATCTATAAATCCTTGGCGATATGCTACAAGAAGTTTCTCTTTATTTTTTTCAAATCTATCTATTACAAGTGGCTTTTCTGGTGCTATTACCCATGCTTTTCCTTCTTTTTCCAATCTTGCTACTTCTTTTTGATTCTCTCTATATACTATATGGTGTCTTTTCAATAGTTCCATCATTGCTGGATATTTTCTCATCATTAAAGAACATAAAGTCTGAAATCTTATGGCAGGTTTTATAAATTTTCTATGGCGTGTAAGCACAACAATAAGCTTATCACACCCATCTTTCAGAGCCTCATTTACTGGTATAGGACTTGATGTTCCTCCATCAAGATATTTTTTTCCTTTATAATCTACAACAGGAGCTACAAGAGGTATAGAAGCTGAAGCTTTGAGCACAGTACTCCCATCTTTTAAAGAATTTTTTCTATAAAACTCAGCCTTGCCTGTTTCTGCATTCGTTACTCCAACCTTAAAATCACAGGGATTTGCAAAAAAAGCATCATAATCAAAAGGATCTATAGTTTTAGGAAGCTCATCATATAAAAAATCCATTCCAAAAAGTGAACCTTTTGTCAACAAATTATAAAAACTTAAATATCTTTTATCATTAATATATTCAGTATTTGTACGAAGAGCTCTTCCCTTTTGTTTTGATATATATGATACTCCATTTGAAGCTCCTGCTGATACACCAATTAGATAATCTGGCATAAAATTATGTTTGCTAAAGGCATCCAGCACCCCAACTGTATATACCCCCCTCATTCCACCACCTTCTAATACTAATCCTGTCTTCATAATATCCCACCTTCATATAAATATTTATAACTTATTTTACTTTATTTTTTAAAAATTTCCTATAAGAAAATATTGATAATTCTATTTTGGTTAAAAAATATTATATTTTATTCTAAATAAAAAAGATCAGGTTCAATATAAAAAATCTGATCTTTCTATTTTAATATTAATTTTTTAACTAAAACAAACCATTTAACAATTTTTCCATTTCATTTCGCAAATCTGTTCTATCTCCATTCCAATGATTTACAATTATAGCAAAAGCATATTTCTTTCCATCTTTCTTTAAATATCCTGCATATGACTGAACTCCACTCATACTTCCACTTTTAATTCTTGCATTTCCACTTAGAGGCGTCTCTTTAAGAAATTTTGCCACTGTTCCATCTTGGCCTGCTATTGGAAATAATTCTTCAAACTTAAATTCCCTTTTTCCATTCATATAAACGAGAATATCAGTCAACAACTTGGCTGAAAGTGTATCTCCACGTGAAAGTCCGCTTCCATCTTTCATAGTCAGAGAATCAACATCTAAGCCCTTTTCTTTCCAAAATTCTACAACATTTACTCTCTCTACTTTTTCCAAAAGCTGAAATAAATGCTCTGCATAGTGATTATCACTTCTAGTAAGCAATACCCTTATAATCTCTGAAATAGAAACTGATTCAGTTACAGCAAGTACTACTGCATTCTTAGGTCTTTTTGCTGTTAGTCTGGCAGTAGTTACTTTCCCATTAAATTTTATTCCATTCTTCTTCATATAATCAGAAAAATATTGTCCTAAAAAAAGTCCTGGATCAGGTATATCACTTTTAATGATAATCTCTGCTCTGTTTGCTGGTACTACTCCATAAAATCCTCTTTTATTTTCAAAAGGAACCCCTCTTACATAGATATCTCTTTTACCATTTGGTGAAACAACAGCATGATTATCAAAAATTAACTTTTTCATTTGAGGTTTAGTCCCAGTAATTTTAGGAGTGGTTCCAGGTGCTCCTGAACTTAAATATAGAGTATATAGATTATCAAAAATACTAATCCCATAAGTTCCAGGAGCATAATCAGTACCCATATCTTCCCAAAGCCATTTTCCTGGTATTCCTTCATGACCAAAAAGATCATCTAAAACTATAATATCTCCATTTACAGAATTTATTCCAGCTTTCTTCATTTCTTTTACCCAATCTGCCAGAAAGGCTTCTGGTGCTGCTGCAATCCCATCAGAACCAAGAGTAGGATCTCCTCCTCCTTGAATATATAAATCTCCTTTTAAAATTCCATTTTTATCAATCTTTCCTTCAAACATAAGTTTTGTTTCTAAAGTTTTATTCCCACCCATAACTTCAAGAGCAGCTCCTGAAGTTACTATTTTCATAACTGAAGCAGGAACCAACGCATTTTTTCCTCTATGGTCAGCTATTACTTCACCAGTTTTTAAATCAACAACATGAAAACTTAAATCTCCATGTTCTATAATTTCAGCCTCAACAAATTCTTTTACAATCTTTGGTTGACTAGATAATTCCCCAGATGATACTGGTAATTTAGTACAACTGCTTAGAAAAATACCTAAAAGTGCAATCCATAAACAAATCTTTTTTTTCATAAAACACCTCTTCTTTAAAATATTTACACTTCTTTATATACCCTACTCTCTTATAAAATACAAATATTTCTTTTCTATACATTCAATACTATACTCATATATCGTTATTAAAAAATTTATATTATATATAGTAAAGAAGATATAATAACCTATTGTGAAAACTACTATATATTTAATAGAATAACTTGATATTTTAAAATAATATTTTTCTAAAAAATATTTATCACTTCTATAAAAAAAGCTGAGTAACATTTAAAAAAAATGTTTCACTCAGCTCTCTTTTTTGTATAATATAGTTACCACCCTAATTATACAAAGGAGACATACAT